>JBLHJX010000048.1:0-25243 GCA_047619225.1 Candidatus Latescibacterota bacterium | reverse complement strand
ACATCCCACACACCCGTCGGTTCCCAATAATTCCACACAATATGATCTCCCGCCAACCGTATCCGGCTTTTCATCAACCGAAAAATACGCTCTGCTCTGTCACGATACGAGGCTTCACCCGTCATGCGCCACAACCGCAAACTTGCAATGCCCATATCAAACTGCTTATTAAAGGGCAATGACAACGTGGACTTCAAAATCTCTATATCGCGCCACGCCGACAAGTCACCCGGTTCCAAATATTGGTTCCAAGACGCATACGACCCATAAGGCCCATCTTTGTGCCACGTACCGCGCACATCCCACTTCTCAATCAAATGCTTCTTTGCCAAGGAGACATATTTCTGGGCAACTTCTCCATATTTCTCCTTCAATGCGTCATCTTTGAGTACCACCTCAGAAAATCGCAACATCGGGTTAAACAAGATGGCATCGCCAACATGAACATCACACCATACTTTCTTGTCATAAATAAAAGGTCCGATCCAACCTTGGTACCCATCAGGAGCCGTAGCCATCAGGCCCACCAGCCAGTCAAAATATTTCACACCCTGATCTAACCAAGCCGTATCGTTATACGCCAAATAACCTGTCACAAAATCATCTGCCGCATGAGCCGCATGCCAACAAAACCCCTCCCCAGTAACCTGACCATCGACCTTCAGGTGCCCATTTTTCATCACCTGCTCAAATCGCTGTTCGGCAGATTGTTGCTCCGCCATAACCAAGCTCCTTTCAAACACCAAAACCAGAAACAAAAGACAAGACAAAAAGCGCAACATAAGGTATTCTCCTATTCATTTGGTTGTCCCGATGATGCCTTATTGTTGTACCTGTGTCAAGTGCAAAACTCGCGCCTATTTTTCCCCTTCCATTTCAACACGTTCATTTTTATGTTACACCAACAACAAAGGAGAAACACATGAAAATCACCGACCTCAAAATCAACATTCAACGCCGCCCCCCATCAGAAAACCCCAAACGCGATGCCTTGCAGGCCTTACCCGGCTCAGGTGCGGTCAGCGTCACAATTGAAACAGATGATGGCTTCACCGGAACAGGTGCCTCAAGCTTTGGCCGCATCGCAGGTGCGCCCGACGCCTTAGCCGCAATCATCCAACACGAACTCAAACCCATCGTTATGGGCCAAGATCCAACTTATGTACGCGGTCTCCATCAAGAGATGCTGGCCGAAACCGAGTACCACGGCTCATCTGGCCTCGTCACTTTTGGAATCTCCGCCATCGATACCGCCTTGTGGGATTGTTTAGGACGTGCCCGTGGTGTGCCCTGCTGGCAACTCTGGGGCGGCGTAAACAAAACCATTCGTGCCTACGCAATGGTTGGTTGGCTCAACTATTCCGACAGCGAAGTACAAGATATTTGTGCCAAAGCAGTGGCCCAAGGATTTCGAGCTGTCAAAATCAAAGTCGGTTATCCCACCCTCAAAGAAGACGTCAAGCGCATTCAAACCGTCCGATCAGCCGTCGGTGAAGACGTTGGCATTATGGTCGACGCAAACCAATCGCTCACCGCTGCCGAAGCCACCTATAGAGGTCGCGCCTTTGAAGACCTCGGCTGCGTGTGGTGGGAAGAACCCATTCCCGCCGACGACATTGATGGCTATGCCCAACTGGCCCACGCGCTTGATATTCCCATCGCCACCGGAGAAAACCTCTATTCAGCACAAGACTTCGCCCGGTTCTTTAAACGCGAAGCCGTAGACATTGTGCAACCCGACTTGCGCCGTGCAGGAGGCCCAACCGCACTCTTGCAAATAGGCCAAACCGCACACGCCTTTCGCATTCCCTACGCCTCTCACGGGGGTGGCCCCGTGCAACTCAATGTCATGGCCTGTTTGCCCAATGCCCTTTATCTCGAAACGGGGATGATCCCAGAAGGTTCACCTCTCAAACTTGAAGATGGTTTTGTCAACATTCCATATGGCCCAGGCTTCTCGTGGGAATAAACAATCGGAGAGCCCTCAGCGCCTTGCGCTCTGTTTAAACCACAGGAGTCTGTATGTCAACCAAACACCCAAACATCATCTTCATCCTCAGCGACGACCAAGGCCCCTGGGCAGCAGGTTGTTACGGAAACAGCGAAATCCGCACGCCCAACCTCGACCGCATTGCCAACACCGGCATGCGCTTTGACCGCTTCTTTTGCGCCTCACCCGTCTGCTCACCCAGCCGCGCCTCTTTCCTCACCGGGCAAATTCCTTCCCAACATGGCGTACACGACTGGATACGCGAAGGCAACTACGGCGACAACATCGCCACCTACCTCGAAGGCCAATTGGCCTACACCGACATTCTCGCTCAAAATGATTACACCTGCGGCATCAGCGGCAAATGGCACCTCGGCAACAGCACCTTAGCCCAGCACGGATTTTCCCACTGGTTCGTACACGAAAAAGGGGGCGGCCCATACAACAACGCCCCCATGATCCGAAATGGTAAACGCTTCGAAGCCCCCGGCTACGTCACCAACGTGATCACCGACGACGCTCTCGAATTTATCGACACCCACGCAACAGACGAAAACCCCTTCTACCTCAGTGTACACTACACAGCCCCACACAGCCCCTGGACCGGTCACCCACAAGACATTGTCGATTCTTACGACGACTGCCCCTTCGATTCCTGCCCCCAAGAACCCATCCACCCTTGGGCGGGTGGCCTCACAAAAGGCAACCTCGGCAAACGCGAAAGCCTCAAAGGTTACTTCGCCGCCGTCACCGCAATGGACCTCGACATGGGCCGTATTTTAGACAAACTCGAAAATCAAAACATTCGCGACAACACCCTCGTCGTCTTCACCAGCGACAACGGTTTCTCCTGTGGCCACCACGGCTTTTGGGGCAAAGGCAACGGCACCTATCCTATTAACATGTATGAAAACTCTGTACGCATTCCCTTTCTCGTGAGCCATCCAGATCGCATCGCCCAAGGCGTGGCCCAAAACGCAATGTGCAGCGCCTACGACTTCATGCCCACCCTACTCGACTACGTGGGCCTTTCTTTACCCGACAATCACAATCTCCCTGGCCAATCCTTCCTACCTTCCCTCCTCGGCCAAACGGATACCGGCCGTGAGAACGTAATAATTTATGACGAATACGGCCCCACACGAATGGTCCGCACCGACAAGTGGAAATACGTCCATCGTTACCCCGAGGGGCCCAACGAACTCTACAACCTCCAAAATGACCCCGACGAACGCACCAACCTCGTCGACGATCCCACACACCAAAATCGCATTGCAGAAATGCGCAGCACCCTCGAAGACTGGTTCACCCAATACGTCCACCCCGAGAAAGACGGCCAAACCCTCCCCGTCACCGGAGGTGGCCAATTGCGCCCAGTAGGTGGCACTTGGGAAGACGGCAGCGAAGCCTTTATCGGTCACTAAATAAAAGATGGAAGAAACACCCGAAATCAACCCCCTACCTAAAAAACCCATCGACCTCCCCCTTTTCAAAGGGGGACACAGGGGGATTTGTCAGCAATCAATCTATTTTCTACTCAAACTGACGCACCCAATTCTCATCGCTGCCTAAAAGCCTAATCCACATTTTTTCAAACATTCAAAATATGATTACAAGAACATAGATTTATTAAGGCGTTTATTCGGTTTAATTTTTGAAATCTTCCAGTTCCATAAATGTACAATATCTTGTATACTTATACAAAATTCTATACACAAAGGAGAATCCAATGGCACAAGACGCAACCCTACACGTCAAGCTCGATAACGAAATGGATCAAAAACTCAAGTACCTGGCCAAATCGCGCGGCAAAAGCAAAGGACAACTCGTAAGAGATGCCCTATCGGCTTGTTATCAAGTTTCAGATTTGCCCCTACATCAAAACCAAGCCCTAGCCGCCTATCAAGGCGGATACATCAGCCTAAGCAAACTCGCCCGCGTCATGGGCATGCACGCCTTGCAATTAAGAGAATGGCTCCACGAACACGGCATCGATCAAAACAGCGCCTATGCCGACGAGGACACGGCCAATGCCTGATGAGACCGTTCTCTATTATTGCGACACAGTAACCCTATGCAACTTTGCATTCGCAAAACGGCTCGATCTCTTAACCACACGATATGGTACTCGCCTCCAAATCACACCCACAGTTCAAGACGAAATAGCCGATGGCATTGCAGCCGGATACACCATTTTACACGAAATAGAAAAAACGATAACAACGGGTATGTTCGGCGCATCAGGCGTGTTAAACAATCCAGAAAGAGACATCTTTCGCGATTTATTGCGCACCCTATCCCCTGGTGAAGCCTCTTGCATTGCCTGCGCACAAACCCGTGGTGGCATCGTAATCACAGACGACAAAGCCGCAAGAGCCGCTTGCCAAGATCACACTGTAAAATTCACAGGCACCATTGGCATTCTCAAAGCCTGCTGCCGAGACGAAATACTCTCTCCACGAGAAGCAGACACAGTGCTTCAAGCCATGGGTGATGCGGGTTACTTTTCACCGGTGAGTAATATCAGTGGCTTGTTATAAACAAAAATAGCTCGGATTCTTTTTTAGCCAATATCTGCTTCTCTATCGTATATTTTGGCGTAATATTTACGACAACAATTAATATATTACGCCAAATCGCACGAAATAAGGATGAAATTAAACTAAAGGGATTTATGTCGGAACCGGAAAACATGCTGACAGAAGAACAGCGAAAGAAGGGGCAGCCTCGGCTTGTGGGATTGGCCGTTATGGGATCGGCGAACAACGCCTTTATTACCTCTATCAGCTCACTCTTTTTACTCGCCCTAAATGCTTCGGCGTTCCAAGTGGGTCTGCTTGCTTCGGCCAGTCATCTTGAACGCGCCACACGCCTCATCGGTCTTTATCTCATTCCCAAAATTGGCAAAGCCTCTCTCATGTTCTGGGGCCGCACGATCTCCATCCTCCCAACGCTCAGTCTTATTGCTCTGGCCTTATATCTTGAACCAAACACACAAGCGGTTTGGCTTGCCATTATCATGATCACCTTGCGAGGCCTTTTACAACAAACCGCAAATACCTCTTGGTGGCCGCTCATCCAAGACAATACCGCGGGGGATGCCATTGGCCATTTCTTGGCGCGTATGCGCATGGCCCAAAGCGCCCTTGGTATTATCTTACCCGTTTGTGTAGGCTGGTACTTGGGTGCCAAACCGCCTGCCGAACATTTCACGCCTCTTTTTGCGCTCTCATTGCTCGCCACATTCTTAGGCGCCTGGTGGATACGCAAAGTGCCTGAACGCCCTCAAGTAGATACCAACAAAAACCTCTTCCAACGTCTCTGGCACGTCCTCAACCACAACCCCGTCCAACACCTCGGCATTTACATGGCTGTGTATATGTGTTTGCGTTCTATGGGCTACACCTTTTGGGTCGTATTGCTCACAGGTCGGGGTATGCCCTATATGCATTTTGTCTGGCTCACATCGGTTAGTGCCTTAGGCCAGCTCATTTGCCTGCCCTTTTGGGGAAAGATCGTTGATCGCCACGGCGGAAGATCGGCCATCTCATTTGCCCTCTTTGGCATGTTCATACTCGGTTTTGCCTGGATCACATTGCCAACAGACTCCCTCTACTTCACCCTCTGGGCCGGTGCCATCTTTCTCGCCTGGGGCATCATTGACGGTGCCCATCAAATGGGGCGCACACACACCATGATGAAAGCCGTCTCACCCGACTACCAAGCCGAAAGCTTCTCCACGATCATGTATGGTGCCTCCTTTGGGGGCATTATCGGCGGTTTGGCTGGTGGCACGATCTTTGAATATGTTCAAAACATCACAGACACCCCATATGACCCAGAGCTCCTTTATTTGGCGGGTATTCAATTTTTGTACTTTATTGTTTTCATTCTTAGCCGTACATTGCCCGGCCATGCCGAGCAAACATCGACGCGAGACCTAATACGAAATGCAGGCAGAAAAGGAATCTAAAAATGCCCGACCGTCCCTTGATCGCCCCCAAGTACGAACAAATCATTTGCCCCTGGACACCTGAGAATACACGGCATGATCATCAGCTCATCTTTCCCTTGAGCAACAACAGACTGATGCACGTCTGGTCCGAGTATTATGCCAATCGCCCCTCCGATCCATTTCGCACCCAATACGACACCGAACGCGGTACCCAAGACGAATTTCCCTGCCAACTCTCAGGCAAAATCTCAACGGATCAAGGTCGCACGTGGAGTTCCAAGTTCATCTTACAAGAAAACGTTTGGGGGAAAAACGTCAAACAACACCATGACCGCACCAGGGCGAGGTGCACACGAACCATCCATTATCGAGCGCAAAGACGGCCGTCTTTTATGTTTGTTACGCACCACACAGAAATGCATTTACAAAGCCTACTCCGACGACCAAGGCACCACCTGGACCACACCCGAACCCGTTGACTTGCCCGCACCCGATTCACCGCCCTTGGTCACTCGTATGCCCACGGGCGATCTCTTACTCTTATGGAATTGTGTCGCTTCAGATCGCAATTGGCCGCGCACTCCCCTTACGGCTGCCCTATCAAAAGATGAAGGCGAAACCTGGGACATCGTGGGTGACATCGACAACCGAACCGATCACGACGCAGCTTACGCTGCCGTCCACTACCAAAACAACGAAGCCCTCATCACCTATTACACACGTGGCACCGACTGGGCACGCGACTCAGAAATTATGCTCAAAATTTACGACATTGATCAATTCTACAAATAGGAACCCTATGTCCACACGAAAATATTCTGATATAGAAAAACGCCTCAACGCACTTCAAAGTCCCCATTTGAGCATGCAAACCATCGGCATCGTTCAGGAATACCCAATGTATCAACTTTCATTGGGCGAACCTTCGCCAAAAAAAGTGAGCATCCTACTCTCAGCCGGCATGCACGGCGACGAACCTGCCCCAGTGGAAGCCATTTTGCAATTTCTCGAAAGTGACCTCTCAGAGATATCTGAAAAATTCCATATCCTGTTTATTCCGTGTATCAATCCCACAGGCTATGTTGCCAACACACGCGAAAACGCCCAAGGCACTGACATCAACCGTGCATTTGAAAGCGACACCGTGCCCGAAGCCAACTTAATCAAATATGCGCTCCAAGACCGCACGTTCGCCGCTCACCTCGACATGCATGAAGACTACGACGGCAACGGTTCCTACTTTTATGAACAACACAAAAACCAACAGTGGTTAGCCCCATCCATCGCAGAAAAAAGCAAACAAATAGGTCCCATAGACACCCAAAGTAACGATGATACAAATGATGAAGATCTGATCGTAGAAGGTGTTTACAAAGTTTCGCTCTCTTGGGGAGAAGTCGGCCTGTCACCCTACGTATATGCCCATCATACCGACCACATCATCATCACCGAAACCGCCTCCACGTCTTGGCCCTTAGACAAACGCGTGGCCGTTCACAGACTTGCAATTGATGAAATATTAAAATATCATCACCCGGAGTAATACAATGGCAATGACCTCCATGAAAAACGTCGCGCCATTTAAAGACGCGACACCCATGCTCGAAACACCTGAAAAACTTCGCGCGTTTGCGCAGAAAGAAGGCTATCTCTTCTTTAAAAACCTCCTACCAGAAAACGACATCATCACCCTTCGCAAACCCATCATGGACATCGTTCAAACCTATGGATGGCTTGCACCCAACACACCTCCTTTATTGGGTGTCGCTGCACCCGATGTACCTGGAAACAAAGAAGCAACACCCCAATGGCGCGACTTCTATTGTGACATACAAAGATTACAGGCCTTTCATGCCATGGCCCTACACCCCCGCCTCATTCGACCACTCGAAATCTTATTCAACGAACCCGTTTTACCCCACAGTCGCAACATTCTCCGCTTGCTCTTTCCCAACTCTGCACGATATTCTACCCCGCCCCATCAAGACAATTATTATATTGGCGGCAGCGAAAATACCTGGACCGCTTGGTTTCCCTTAGGCGATTGCCCAAATGAATTGGGTGGGTTGGCCTGTGCACCCGGTACGCACGAACAGGGCAAGCTCGAAACCCAGGCCGCAGAAGGTGCCGGTGGACGTGGTGTTACACTCGATGAAAACACCCGTTGGGCTACCGCCCCCATGACCTGTGGCGATGTGCTCTTTTTACACAGTCTCACCGTGCATCAAGGGCGCGACAATCAATCAGACCGCTTGCGTTTGTCTTGCGATTACCGCTATCAACCTCGCAGTCACCCCGTTCGCGAAGATTCACTTCAACCACATTTACATTGGCTCACTTGGGACGAAGTATATGCCGAGTGGCCACAAGATGATCCCGTCAAACAGTACTGGAAAAGTTGGAACCTCAACATCACACCCCGAACATAACACAGAGAGTAAAAATGGGCACACAACGCAGCCAAATCAAAGCCGGTCTCAAAGTCGCCATTGTTCAAAAACAACATCAACGTGCGGGCACCTTAACCCAAGGTATTGTCAAAGACATCCTAACCAATGCCCAAACACACCCACACGGCATTAAGGTGCGCCTCGAATCAGGCGAAGTCGGGCGGGTGAAGAATATTGATGGCGCAAATCAATCCAACAATTATCAACAACGTTTTTAATTTTAAAGCACAGAGAGCGAAGCGCGTGACGCAAAGCGTGAAGAACCATTTGATTTTACGCGCCACTCTCTGCACTTCGCGCACTAACCTTTTTCATTGAGGAATATCATGGGCCAACAAATATTAGACCTTGAAAATGCCGAACACAAAACGCGCGTCAACGCACAATGGCGTTATGCCGATGGCCTTGTGCCCGGTGAACCCAATGGGGGTCTGGTCGATCAACTTGCCGAAACGCCTGCCCGCTTGGCCGATTATGACGACAGCACCTGGGACGTGATTGACGACATTCAAAAAGGCCGCTCTAAGGGCCTCTGCTTTGGTTGGTATCGCATGTCCGTCACGCTACCCGAAACCGTCAACGGCGAAAACATCGCAGGCAAATCAGTTTATTTCGAAACCTGTGTCGATGACTATGGCGAACTCTGGATCGATGGGGAATGCGACAAAGCCTTTGGCGAAACAGGTCGTGGGTGTGTCTCAGGTTTCAACTACCCACAACGCGTTTGCATCACCGAAAGTGCCGAAACAGGCCACACACACGTCATTGCCGTACTTGCCGTCAACGGCCCTTTTGGTCGCCCTGGTGGGGGCATATTTTTGCGTTATGCACGCTTGTGTTTTGAATAAAAATACCGCATCCCACTTGCAAATGGGATGCGGTATATGCCTTTAAAAAGAAAATCCCTCTTCTTTCTAAACCTGATCTACCGTTGCCAAAATTTCTTCTGCGCGTTTAATAGCCAAATCGATATTGGCAGTCACATTGTCTTTGCCAATCAAATCAAACAGACCCGCACGTTCCAAAGCAACCAAAGGTTGTGCGTGTATGCCTGAAAGCAGCAAAACACCACCCCCGTTGCGAATGCGCTCATACAAATCTTCAACGGCACGCAACGCCGTCGCATCGATGGCCAAAACATGGCGCAAGCGCAAAATCAAAACCCGTGGCTGTTTTTCAATTTGTGTAATCGCCGTTTTAAACTTTTCTGCGGCACCAAAGAAAAAGGATCCATACACTTCAAACACGGCAACACCATCGGGTATGGTACGTTGGCCGATAGCATTGGGATCGGTAGGATCATCTTCTTCTTCTGTTGCCATTGTTGTATAGCCTATTTGTGTCACTTCAGACATACGCCGCATAAACAAAAACGCCGAAAGCACCACCCCAACCTGAATGGCAATGGTCAAATCGACCAACACAGTTAACAAGAAGCTGTTGAGCATAATGGCCACATCACTTTTGGGGCTGCGCAACAATTTAACAAACAAACGCCACTCACTCATATTGTAAGCAACAACCAATAAAATACCTGCCAAGGTTGCCAACGGAATCAATGCAGCCCATTTGCCAACAAAAACCATAATACACAACAATGTGAAGGCATGAACAATGCCTGCAATGGGTGTACGGCCCCCGCTTTTTATATTTGTAGCCGTTCGTGCAATGGCACCTGTTGCAGGTATGCCACCAAAGATAGGTGAGGCAATATTGGCCACGCCCTGCGCAATAATCTCCATATTCGAACGGTGTCTGCGCCCTGTCATACCATCTGCCACAACAGCCGACAACAGCGATTCAATACCGCCTAAAAGTGCAATCGACAATGCGGGAGAAAAAAGTTGTTTGACATGGTCCCATTCCAAATTTGGCAAATGGGGCATAGGCAATGATGAAGGCACCGCACCAAATCGACTGCCAATGGTTTCGACCGACAAACCCAACCCATGCACAATGGCTGTTGTACCAAAAATGGCGATCAAAGACCCAGGCACCCGGCGTGTAATGCGGGGCCAAAACCACACAATTGCGACCGTAAAAAGACCAATACCCGAAGCCTCAGGATTCCATGTGGAAGAATGTTCATAATAAGCAACGCACTTTTCCATAAAATCACCAGGAACCGTTGCCATTTGTAGACCAAAAAAATCGCGTGCTTGTGTCACCGAAATGATCAAAGCAATACCCGATGTAAAACCAATGGTCAATGGGTAAGGAATGAACTGAATCACAGCACCCAATCGGGCAAAACCCATAATCACCAACAAAACACCAGCCATTAGTGTGGCGGTGGCCAAACCTTCATACCCATATTGGTGCACAATTTCATAAACGATAACAATGAAGGCGCCCGTTGGACCCCCAATTTGAACACGACTGCCACCCAATACTGAAATAATAAAACCAGCAATGACTGCTGTATACAACCCTTGCTCGGGTTTCACACCCGACGCAATGGCAAATGCAATGGCCAGCGGCAAGGCCACAATGCCCACAATAAGACCCGCGATCACATCTTGTCGCAACTGCGTAAGAGAATAACCCTCTTTTAAAACTGTGATCAATTTGGGTTCTAATTTAGATTGTGGCATACAAATACTCCGAACAGACAAAAAACGAATTAGGACTCTCACAAGATCACACGCCGAAATGAGGGACACCAACTTATAGATTCTTATTGTGTTGAACAAGCACAATATTACGCAACAAATTACTTTAATGTGACCTTATTACAATTGCCGGCATATTTTTGAAAAACCGACACCAAAACCCACCACAAACGACACGTCATTGGAGAATGCAGCACATGAGATTACACAATAAAATCGCCATTGTCACCGGCGGTGCCAATGGCATCGGGCGTGCAACAGTTGAAATATTCTTACAAGAAGGCGCTTCTGTGGTCATTGCCGATCGCGACACAGAAAAGGGTCCCAAATTGGCATCAACGTCCGATCAGGCCCTCTTTATCGAAACCGACGTCAGCAGCGACACATCGGTTGCCAACCTCATTGCCCAAACTGTGGCGCACTTTGGTGGTGTCGATATTCTCATCAACAACGCGGGTGTAGATATCACTGGCACAGTCACCGATACCGAACCACACCGTTGGCAACGCGTCTTAGACGTCAACCTGTCCAGCGTCTACCGAACCTGCCACGAGGCCATTCCACACATGATCACACGCGGTGGGGGCTCCATTGTCAACATCGCCTCAGTACAAGGCATGTATGCCTGGCCAAACTACAGCGCTTATGCCACATCCAAAGCAGGCATCTTTGGTTTTACGCGCCAAGCCGCCTTTGAATACGCAGATCAAAATATCCGTATCAACGCCATCAGCCCAGGTGCCATTCGCACCCAATTGGGCCACAACAGCGACAACTTAGAACCTGATTACGCACACAACCCAGGTGTTACATCTGCCCCACAACAAACCAACAGCGCACCCACCCCACCCGACACACGCCCTCGCCTCAAACAATCGGGCAAACCCGAAGACATTGGGAATGCAGCTCTCTTTTTGGCCTCTGATGAAGCCGGATATATCAGCGGTCAAAACCTCGTCGTTGACGGCGGTTTAACCACTCATGTAGGGTAAGGAACTTTAGCATGACCAACTGGGACAATCTCAAACTTTGGTATGAACAACCCGCCGAGCATTGGGTAGAAGCCTTACCTGTGGGATGTGGGCGTTTGGGCGCAATGGTCTTTGGCAATGTACAAAACGAACGCATTCAATTTAACGAAGACAGCCTCTGGACGGGTGGGCCCCATGAATATCACCGCAAAGGCGCGGTCAAATACCTCCCTCAAATCCGACAATTGATCTTTGATGGAAAACAAGAAGAAGCCGAAAAACTCGCCTTCAAACAATTTATGGGCAATCCCAAACGCCAAAAAGCATACCAACCATGTGGCGATCTGCACTTGTCCTTTCCCGAACATGAAAACGTCACAGACTATTATCGCGACCTCAACCTCGACACAGGCATCGCCACCACCACATATCAAATTGATGACGTCATATTCACTCGCGAAGTCTTTGCAAGTTATCCTGCACAAGCCATCATCATACGCCTCTCATCAAACAAACCCAATCAGCTCACCTTTACCGCATCGCTCGACAGCCCACACGCCCGCCTCGAACACCAAGTTCTTGAAGACACCCAAATTGCGCTCAGAGGCAAAGTTGCCCGCAACCCCATGGCTTTTGAAGCACGGTTGTTCACCCAAGTTAAAAATGGTTACATCGCTGCAGCAGACGACGGTATTTACATTCAAGAAGCCGACGTCGTCACACTCATTCTCACAGCAGCAACCAATTTTAAAGACTTTAAAAAACTCACAGCAGACCCTACAAAACGCTGTGAGCAAACCATCCGAGCACTCCAAAATAAAACCTTCGATGACCTACTCGACGAGCACCTCCAAGACCACCAATCGCTGTTCCGCCGTGTTGCCATTCACCTCGGAGAAACCATTGACGAACCCATTGACCAGCGCCTTGCCAAATTGCCCGAACGCGAAGACCCACACCTCTTAGCCCTCTACTTTCAATATGGGCGATATCTCCTCATTGCCGCCTCACGCGAAGGCAGTCAGCCCGCCAATTTACAAGGCATTTGGAACGATCAATTAGAACCGCCCTGGGACAGCAAGTGGACCGTGAACATCAACACCGAAATGAACTATTGGCCTGCCGAATCGTGCAACCTATCCCCCTGCCATGAACCCCTCTTTGGCATGCTCGAAGAAGTCGCCAAAAGCGGGCAAAAAACCGCACGATCTCACTACGGCTGTCGCGGCTGGGTACTCCACCACAACACCGATATTTGGCGTGGCACCGCGCCCATCAACGCCAGCAACCACGGCATTTGGCCCACGGGTGGTGCCTGGTTGTGCCAACACTTGTGGTGGCATTATGAATACACCCGCGACAGAGACTTTCTACGCAACAGAGCCTACCCCCTCATGAAAGGCGCGGCACAATTCTTTGTCGATCACCTCATCGAAGACCCACGCACAGGCCACCTCATCAGCACCCCTTCAAACTCACCCGAAAATGGCGGCCTCGTCGCAGGCCCCACAATGGATCACCAAATCATTCGCGACCTCTTCACCAACTGCATCGAAGCCAGCCGCACCTTGCGCCTCGACACCCCATTTCGCAAAACCCTCATTGCCAAACGCAAACGCATTGCGCCCCACCAAATCGGTCGCTTGGGCCAACTCCAAGAGTGGCTTGAAGACACAGACGACCCAGAAAACACACACCGCCACGTCTCACACCTCTGGGGCTTGCACCCCGGCAAAGAAATCACCCCCGAAAAGACACCTGCGCTTTTTGAAGCCGCCAAAAAATCCCTCGAATTTCGCACCGACGAAGGCACCGGCTGGTCCATGGGCTGGAAACTCAATTTTTGGGCCCGCTTCCGCGATGGTGACCGTGCACACAAAATCCTCCAACGCCAATTGCGCCTTGTGAATGAAAGCGGTACTAAAATGAAAGGCGGCGGCACCTATCCCAACCTCTTTGACGCGCACCCTCCATTCCAAATTGATGGCAACTTCGGTGCCTCCGCCGGCATCGCCGAACTCCTCTTGCAAAACCACACCGGCGACATTCACCTCCTTCCCGCATTGCCCTCTGCGTGGCCCAATGGTCAAATTGAAGGCCTACGCGCACGTGGCGGTATAGAACTCGACATCACCTGGAAAAACGGTCACCTCACCCAAGCCATTCTCTACGCCACCAAAACAGGGGTACAAACAGTGCGCTATCGAGACAAATTTCTAAAACTCAAATCAAAGGCCAAACAAGCTTACGTTTTAGATCACAACTTACAAATTCATCCGTTTGAATCTGGTGAATAATACGCTCTCGCCAATACAACATATATTGAGTATATTTTATTGCATATTGAAAATCGGCCCAAATTGCAGAGGAAAACCATATCATGAAAACCATTCAAGGTATTTACAAAGAAGGTCAAATACAGTTGATCGACACACTTGATATAAAAGATCAACAACCTGTTCTTGTTATTATTCCTGATACACCAAGAGAAACAGGAATTGACCCATCTCGAAATAAGCGTATTAATGAGGCAAAACAAGCTGCCAGAAAGCGGATAAGAGAGCGCAAAGAGGAATGAAAATTATCCTTGATACAAATACGATCATTGCGTCAGGCTGGCAAAGTGAGAGCATTTGTCGAAGAGTGATAGACCTCATCCTCTATAACAAAATTGCACAATGCTATGTATCTCCTGATATTTTAGAGGAATACACAGAAATATCCAAAGATCGTAAATTTAGGCATAATCGTAGAAACATAGAGCGCCAAATTCGACGTGTGATGAGAAATGCAACCCGTGTTGTGCCAAGGACAACCATTTGCTTACTTTCAGATCCTGATGATGACAAATTTCTCGAATTAGCACATGAAATAGATGCTGATTATTTGATCTCTGGCGATATAGAAGCATTTGGTGATTTGCAGCTTTTTGAAGGAACACACATTGTCACAGCAGCAGATTTTTTAAGTATATTGGATGCTCTAGATTTGATATAACAGCCTAAAAATACCTTTGGTCATCTGCCGTTCTTGACATAGATTGCCGCTGCAAATACTTGCAGCGGATTTTTTATTATTCAATGGAAACCTCATGAAACTCGACACCGACATCCACAACACGGTGCCCAACGCCAAGGCCCTCTATCCTTATCTTTCAGACTACTGGATAGACCAACTCCAACTCACAGGCTTTGCAGGTGCAACCGACAAATACTATCCCGTTGGCGCAAGTGTTACTGCACGCTCAGACACACATCCTAAGGGCGGTGGCGCAGCCGGTTCCAACTTAGAAACATTGCGCAAACAAGCACTCGATATCCCAAACACCGACATCGGCATCCTCAACTGCCTCTACGCCGTAGATGGCATTCACAATCCAGATGCTGCCCTTGCACTTTCCCAAGCCGTAAACGATTGGCAACTGAACGAATGGCTCAATAAAGAACCCCGTCTTCGCGCATCCATCGTCGTGCCCCCACAATACCCCGAACTCGCCGCCGAAGAAATTCGCCGCATTGGCAACCGCCCCGAGTTTGTCCAAGTCCTCCTCCCAGTTCGCGCCCCCCAACCCTACGGCAATCGCAACTATCATCCCATCTACAAAGCCGCCTCTGAGTGCGACCTCAAAATCGCCATTCACTTTGGCGGCGTTCCCGGCACACCCGCCACACCCACCGGTTGGCCTACCTTCTACATTGAAGAATACGCCGGCATGTCCAGTGTCTTTCAATCGCAAATCTTAAGCATCATCAGCGGCGGCATATTGAATCACTTTCCCAATCTCAAAATGATCTTCCTCGAAAGTGGCTGGACGTGGTTGCCCTCACTCATGTGGCGATTCGACAAAGATTGGAAAGGCATTCGACGCGAAATCCCCTGGCTCACCCAATCGCCCTCAGAATACATTCGCAAACACATGCGCTTCTCACTCACCCCAACCGATGCACCACCCAAGAGTGACGCCCTCTTAGAAATTATCGAGCAAATCGGCTCAGAAGACCTCATTCTCTATTCCAGCGACTACCCACACAATCACGACAGCACCCTTCCGTCCGGTTTACCCAATGCGTTAATACAAAAAATCATGCATAAGAATGCACAGAAATTTTATGGGTTTTAAAAAGTAAAATAGGAGTCTCATATGTCAGCAACCCTCACAGAATCGATCACCCGACCAAGCGCAACAGACATCAAACTCATCGATTGCGACATCCACAACGGCTTGCGCCCTGCGCTCAACAAATTCATTCCCGACCAATGGCGCGCCTATCACGAGCGTTTTGGGCGAAGAGGCTTTGCCGGTACGAGCTACCCCAAAAGCCAACCCGGCGCCCATCGTGTTGACGCGTGGCCACCAGGTGGTGGCAGCCCAGGCTCCAACCTGCCCTTCCTACGCGAACAACTCTTAGACGCGTGGGACATTGACCTCGGCATTCTCAACACCCTCACCCCCATTCGCAACCAACTGCCCGAATACGATGCCGCTTTTGCCCGCGCCATTAACGATTGCCAAGCCGCCGAATGGCTCGACCCCGAACCCCGTTTGCGCGCGTCTCTCATCGTCGCTTTTGAAAATGGCGCCCTCGCCGCCGAAGAAATCGACCGCGTTGCCCAAGATCCCCGTTTCGTACAAATCCTCTTACCCACATTTACATCTGCCCCATTGGGCAACCGAAAATACTGGCCGCTCTACGAAGCCGCAGAGCGCAACAACTTGCCCGTAGGCATCCACTTTGGCGGAGGAAACGGCGGTCACCCCATCACCGGAACAGGATGGCCCTCTTATTATATTGAATATCACGGCGGCATGGCCCAAGCCTTTCAGCACCACATCATCAGCCTGATCTTTGAAGGTGTCTTTGATCACTACCCCAATCTCAAAATCGTACTCATCGAAGGCGGAATGGCCTGGTTACCCGCCCTCTCGTGGCGACTCGACCGAACCTATGAACAACTCAAAGACGAAGTGCCACACGTACAACACCCACCCTCACACTACATTCACAACCACGTTTGGGTCACCACACAACCCATGGAAGAACCCGAAAAACCCGAACACTTCGACCAATTCTTAGAACACTTCGACCACCCCGACAAACTGCTCTTTGCCACCGATTATCCCCACTGGGATTTTGACGCACCCGACCGCGCCTTTCCAATCAAACTCAGTCCAGAGTTAGAACGTAAGGTCAAAGTTGAAAACGCGTTGAACTTGTATCGGTTTTAAGACATATAAGGACTTATTTATGGAAAACAGACCCTACGGAACAACCGGAGAAAAAACATCCATCATCGGCCTCGGCGGTGCTTACCTCACCGCCAGCTCATTCGCCGACGGTGTGGCCACGGTTCACAAAGCCTTAGATCTTGGCGTAACCTACTTCGATACCTCACCCATGTATTGCAGCGGTGTCTCACAAGCCGTTTTGGGCGAAGGCCTCAAAGACAAAAAAGACGGTTACTTGCTGGCCACCAAACTCGGCTACTTTGCCAACCCCTCTCGTTACCATTCACCCGAAGCCCTCACCACCCAACTTGAAGAAAACCTACGCCTGCTTCGCCGTGATCACGTAGACACCCTCCAGTTACACGAAGCCGACTCGCACCACTGGTGGTCTACAGATACCTCTATTAAAGGCCGTCTGGATCCTAATTACAATTACAACTTCAACGACGCACCCGCCCTACAAACGCTGCGTCAATTACAAACCGAAGGACGTTGTCGCTTCATCGGCATTTCGGGAAATACCGCCGACAACATGAGCCGTGTATTAGAGCATGTTGACGTAGACACATTCTTACTTGCTTTCAACTACGACCTCATTCGCCGAGGGGCACGCCAAGCCCTACCCATTGCCAAAGAAAAAGGCTGTGTCGGTATGATCGGTGCCATCTTCGCACGCAGCCTTGCCGTCTCAAACCCAGACTTGCTCAACTCCCCACCCAACTGGATGACACCCGAACTCTTGGAAAGCTACAAGAAAGTCTTTGCTCTCCAAGCAGCAAGCGGCATGTCTCTCGCTACACTCGGCGTGCGATTTATGGTTGGACAAGGCGAAATGGACACCATTATTATTGGTGCAAGAAATCCAGAAGAAATTGAAGAATGTGTACGCGCCGCCGAACAAGGCCCCTTGCCAGACGATCTCAATGAACAGATTGAAGCACTCAGAGTTGAATAATCTTCAAAAACTTACAGGAGTACATCGCCATGAAAATTGCCAAAATAGAACAATTCTACCCCCGCAAAAGAATGCGCCTCATCAAAATCACCACCGACACCGGCATTGTCGGCTGGGGAGAAACCACGCTCGAAGGCAAACCCAAAAGCACTTGGGGCGCTGTTGAAGAACTCACCGACTACCTCGTGGGCAAAAACCCACTCACCATTGAACACCACTGGCAACACATCTACCGCTCCGCCTTCTTTCGCGGCGGCAACGTGCTCATGAGTGCGCTGTCAGGAATCGATCAAGCCTTGTGGGATATTTCAGGCAAACACTTTGGCGTGCCCACGTATCAACTCCTGGGTGGCGCTGTGCGCGACAAAATTGCAGTTTACGCACACTGGGGCATTCGCGACCTATCCGAAAAAGGCCTCGAATCATCACGCGCACGCCTTGAAAAACTCCAAAAACAAGGCGGCTACAAAGCATTCAAATCGGGCCCCGCTGGCAAATGGCGCGCCCACGAACCCCCCGCCACCATCGACCACTTTGTCAAATGCGCCTACACAATGCGTGAATGGGTCGGCGACGACTGTGAACTCTGCTTCGACTTTCACGGCAAAATGACCCCTGGGCTCGCCGTTGAAGTCTGCCACGAAATCAAAGGGATGCGTCCCATGTTTGTCGAAGAACCCGTGCCTCAAGAAAACATAGACGCACTCAAACACGTTTCCGACCACGTGCCCTTTCCCATTGCAACCGGTGAACGCCTGCTCTCGCGCTGGGAATTTCGCCAAATCTTCGAAAAAAATGTGGTCTCCTACATTCAGCCCGACTGCTCACACGCCGGTGGCATTTCAGAACTCAAACGCATTGCCAATATGGCCGAAGTCTATTATATGCACATCTTGCCCCACTGCGCCATCGGTCCAGTCGCGTTCTCATCTTGTATGCAAGTCGATGCGACCGTACCCAACTTTCTCTACCAAGAACAAGTCGATGAAGGCTTGGGCAACGGCCTCTTGCAAGAACCTTGGGTCGTCAAAGATGGGCACATCGACCTGCCCACCAAACCCGGCCTGGGTTTCGATCTCATTCCCGAAGAAGCCGAACAAAACATCAACCTCTACGAAGAAGAACTCGGCGGAGAACACTACTACGAAAATGACGGCAGTGTCGCCGATTGGTAAAAAAGCGCCCCTTCTCCTATAAATAGGAGAAGGAGCGATTAACACCTAAACACGTACACAAAAGAGGACGAAAACATATCTGACAACTTCATGAATGAGCGCACAGCGCAACCAAAAGAAATGGGCAGCGCATTTCTCGATCTTGCCGACCAAGGCAAAACACGCTGGGGAACTTATCTCATTGGCCTGTTTGTGATGGCCTGTATCTGGCTCTTGGGCAGCACCATTTTCATCATGCTTGTTTATAGTCGCGATTTCCAATCTGGCGCAGAACCTATGGATGGTTCACATCCTCTTCCCGACTTCATTGCACTCAGCCTTACGTTCTTCGCACTCATCATTGGCATCTATGTTGCCGTTTGTCACTTACATCGTCGCCCATTCCTATCCTTAATCACACCCTACCTCACAATTCGTTGGCCCCGTTTATGGCAAGGCTTTAAATGGCAAATCCTCTTTATCATTTTAGCAACACTCATTGAAGAACTCATTTTCCCCGGCACCTACCATTACACGCTCGACCCCACACAATTTTACAAATTCGCCATTCTTGTTGTGCTGTTCATTCCATTCCAAGCTGCCTCAGAAGAGTTCCTTTTCAGAGGTTATCTCCTGCAAGCCTGTGGCCATTTCTTCCGCCAACCCATCGTGCTCATCACATTAAATGGCCTGGGGTTTATGGCCCTCCATTTTGCCAACCCCGAAATTGAACACGGCCTGCCTGCTTGGTTGGCCTATTTTGCTTGGGGTGCCTTCCTCACCCTCATCACGCTCAAAGACAATACCTCAGAACTTGCCATTGGCATCCACGTTGCCAACAACATGTTTGCCGGCATCTTCACAAACTACGAAGGCTCGGCACTGCCGACCAATACCGTCTTTATGGCGCAGGAAATTCATCCCTGGTTCGGCCTCATATCCTATATTCTCATGGCCGCTGTCATGTATTGGGTATTATTTCGCAATCACAAACCGGAGCCAATTCCTGAATCGCTCATCGATGCAGATAATAGGATTATCTAAAAAAGCCGATCTATTTAGATCGGCTTTTTTCGTGCGCCCATTGACAAAACCCTTTATCTTATTCCTTCAAAATTTATCGTCATCCATATCATTTGGGAGCAGGTGTCTTTTGCACTGGGTCTTCATCGCTATCTTCTTCAGTTTTGGATTTGTACAACTCTTCAAAGGCTCACAGCGCCGAGGGGAATATGCCCCTGTCGTTGTATCGTCCAACTATATTGCTTTATCCTCTTCGCTTGCCCTCTATCTCTTTCTAAATGATCAATGGACATTTTCGCCCGACATCTTTAAGGTGGGCATCTGTATTGGCATCACCTTTATCACCTCCATGCTCATCATGACCTATGCCCTCACCGTTGCCGGTGTAGCACCCGTCATGACCTCCTTCCGCTTGTCAATGCTCGTACCCGTTGCTCTGAGTGTCTGGATTTGGGCCGAACCCATTACCGTCCTCCAACTCATGGGCATCACCCTCGCCATTGTCGCCCTCGCCCTCATGACCCACAACAAATCGAGCCACCATCCCCTACGGGGTTCCAAAGCATTTGCAATAATCTTGGTCATCTTCATTATTCAAGGTATTGGTATGACCTGTATGCGCTGGGTGCACTATGCGGGCCTTGATCCATACCGCCTCAACGTCTTAATGATCATTGGCGCAACCGCCGGAACCTTAGGATGGATCTTTGTTATCCTGCGCCGCCAAACCTTCCGTGCCAAAGATGTCTATGTGGGCATGGGCATTGGGCTTTACAACACACTGGCACTCTCTATCGTCCTCACAGCGTTAAGCGTCGTCCCAGGAACCGTCTACTTTCCCATCGTTGGATGCAGCGTCGTCTTGCTCGACAACCTTTCTGCACACTTCTTCTGGAAAGAATATCTCACGCGCCCCGCCATTGCAGGCGTGGGCTTGGCTGTCATAGCCATTACCCTTGTCATGTAAAGAAGCAAACACCCTATGACCTGGCTCTTCCTCTCCATCATCCTCGACTTTGGTTTTATCCAGTTCTTCAAACTTGGCCAGAGACGCGGCTATTATGCCCCTGTTGTCGTCACCGTAAACTACCTCACGGTAGCCCTATCCATCGCAATCTATCTCATTTTAACAGATGCCTGGATATTTCCGACGGGGGCAATCTACACCGGCCTTGCAACCGGCACCGTCTTCATCAGCTCAATGCTCTTGATGAATTACGGCCTCACCATCGCCCCAGTGGGTTCTGTACTCACGGCATTCAGAATGTCCATTATCGTGCCCATCGGCCTTGGTATTTATCTTTGGGGTGAGCCGATGGCCTCCACGCAATTTATCGGCCTCTTATTCGCTCTCATTGCACTGGCCCTCATGACCTCCAACGCTACCAGTACCACCCAAATCAAAGGCCTAAAAGCTTTTGGCCTACTGGCACTCATCTGCTTCTGGCAAGGGCTCAGCCACACATGTTTGCGCTCGGTACACTACAA
Organism: Candidatus Latescibacterota bacterium; assembly: GCA_047619225.1. Classification (GTDB taxonomy): domain Bacteria; phylum Latescibacterota; class UBA2968; order UBA2968; family UBA2968; genus JABIFK01. The sequence goes on along the minus strand of JBLHJX010000048.1, from coordinate 3,418 downwards.
TGGCCTCGATGCAATGGACTTACAAATCTTATTGGTCGTCGGAGCCACTTCAGGCCTCATGGGCTGCGCTGTTATTGCTTTCAAAAAGCATCGCCCACAAAAGCCTGCCATCAAACTCGGCATCTTTATTGGCCTCTACAATGCCGGAGCCCTCTGCGTGATCATGACCGCACTGAGCCATTTACCTGGCACCCTATTTTTTCCAGCCCTTGGCTGTTCTGTCGTCTTGCTCGACAACCTCTTTGCCCACTTCTATTGGAAAGAACATCTTGCTCGCCCCGCTGTTGTGGGTGTGGGCATAGCCATCATTTCTCTTTCACTGGTCATTTAGAAAAATCTCCAACAACAAAAGGCAACTCATCGACCGGTATGACAAACGCTATTGCTCAGAAAAAGACCTGCGCTACTACACCCCAGGCAACCATACCGTCACCTTTGAAATCAATGGCATTCTTTGTGGCTCGCTCATCTGTCTCGAATTTCGTTTCCCCGAGTTGTATAGCGATTATGCAAAACAAGGCGTATGGTGCCTGTTCCAATCCACCAATGGCGCAGGAGGACAAGGACGTGACATTTTCACCCACGTCATTCCAGGTACCATGCAAGGCCATGCGGCCAACAACACCCTGTGGATCAGCCACGCCAATGCATCCAACAAATATCAAGTTTTTCCAAGCACCTTCATCAACCCAAGCGGTGAAGTCAAAACCACTTGTCGCCAACACCGAACAGACCTTGTGATCAATACCATTGACTTTTCAAAAAATGGTGACATGTATACCTTTATCAGAACATTCCGCCACAACATCCGCACAGGCGAATTTTACCGCGGTAAAAAAGTGCGTGACACACGCAGCAAAAACCGAAACCAATTGTAAATGACAGCCCAACAAACCGTCCAAACTTACTTCGATGCCCTCACCGCAGGCGACGCAAAAAAACTAATCGCCCTCATGTCCACTGCCGATTATTATATCAAAATCGGCACCGATAAAGATGAAATCGTACACACGGGCACCAACGCACCTACTTATTACCAGCACCACGTTGCCAGCACCCAAAATTTCACCATCCAAACCAACCATATCGACGTTCAAGAACGCGACACCCTTGCTTATTTCTGCACCCTACAAACCTGGCAACTCAAATGGCAGGGCAAATTTGAAGAACTGAATATGCGCCTCACCGGCGTACTCGAAAAAGAAAACAACGAATGGAAATTCGTTCAAATTCATGCCTCTCTCGGCGTTGAGGAGTAACCCATGGAAAAACTCGCCATCCACGGTGGTCCCAAAGCCAAAGCCACGCCCTACAACACACCCAATCGATACGGCGACGAAGAACGCACACTGCTCAACAGAGTCTTAGACAGCGGCCGCCTCATGGGCACCGATGGCATGGTTGCCGACTTTGAGACCGAAGTTGCCCAAGCCTTCAATGTCAAACACGTTATCATGGTCACCTCCGGCACTGCCGCTCTCCATACCGCCCTGTGTGCGCTCGGTGTCAGCGAAGGCGACGAAGTCATCACCAACCCCATGACCGACATGGGCACCACCGCCGCCATCCTCGCCCAACACGCCATCCCCATCTTTGCCGACATCAATCCACACACCCGACTCATCTGCCCCGACAGCGTCCGAAAACGGATCACCTACCGCACCAAAGTCATCATCACTGTCCACATGTCTGGCCTTCCCTGCGACATGGACACCTTCATGAACATCGGCCTCGAATCGGGCGTCAAAATCCTCGAAGATTGTGCCCAAGGCCACGGCGGCACCTTTGGTGGTTGCTACCTTGGCACCATCGGCGACGCTGGTGGTTTTTCCATGAATGAATCCAAACAAATGTCCAGCGGCGATGGCGGTTTTGTCACCACCAATGACGACGACACCGCCCACATCGCCCGTCTCTTCCGCGACAAAACCTACGTGCGCGACCGCAAAATAAACCGGGGCGAACAACCCATCTCCTTCTTCGCCCCCAACTACCGCCCCACCGGCCTACAAGCAGCCGTTGGCATTGCCCAACTCCACAAACTCGAAGCCTTGGTCGCCCGTCGTGCCGCCATTGTCAAACGCTACTATCAAGAACTTGGCGATCTTCCTCATTTCGAACTTCCCCACATTACCTCCGGCAGCCAACCTTCTTACTGGCCCTTAGCTGCCCAATACACAGGTGACACACCCACCCGTGACGAACTCGCCGAGGCCCTACGCGCAGAAGGCGTGCGCCTCGATACTGGTATGGCCGCAGTCAATAACATTCTGCACACGGAACTTATACAAAAAAAGAAATATTATCCTCTTACTGACACGGTGCCTTCTTTTTGGCGGGATACGATCTACGATCCTGACGCGTGTCCCAATGTTGATGCGCTCACACAAACTTGCTTACGTCTTCCTGTTGACGAACGCTTTACGGATGAAGATATTAATCAAACGATTGTTGCTGTTAAAAAAGTATGGCGATATTACTTTGGATAAAAAATAAAGCTGTAACGCCTTGGGGTTAGACCTACGTCCATCTAAGAATCTCATATACTTTTTTATGTTTTATTTTGATTCTGCCTTCGGCGACTTACTTTTTTTCAGCAGCAAAAAAAAGTAAGCAAAAAATGCCGTCCCTCAAGTGCCGGGAAGGCTGATTTTCCGCAAATACCCTCAGTGGGTACAAGAGATAATATAGCCTACCAAGTTAAGCGCTTTTACAAGGTCAATAGCTGAACGGAATAGTGCGAAAAATCATGGTTACTTGATATCATTTACCGAGTGTACTATGTTGCATTTCCCTAATGTAAAAACACCAAAACTTCAACATCGCCCACTGGTGGTGTGGGCCGTTGTGCAGTTGGTGGGTTGTGATGGGTCGGATGGGTGGCGTGTGGAACACGAGGCGGGGTGTGGGAACTGCGCGGGCAGGTAAGGGTGGCCTCCGCCCCTAAAAACACTGAAGTACATTAAAGCCCCACGCAGTGGCCCCCTTCTTTTGGTTCTTTTCTTGGGGGTTCAAGAAAAGAACACGCCGTAGGCAGATACAAGCAAAAAACATTTTACAGCCTATAAACGCTTTAACCACAACACCCCCAAAAGCCCGAAAGCAACCATGTCCAACAAAATCCACATCGATCTCGCCAAAACCCTCGCCAACCAATTCCGCACCCGCGCCGCCGAAGCCGACAAAAATGGAAAACTCCCTCCCGAAGACATCACCGCCCTCAAATCATCCGGCTATCTCAAACTCAACATCCCCAAACAATACGGCGGCTTCGAACTTACCCTTCGCGACTGCACCGAAGCCCAACTCGAACTCGCCCAAGGCAGCGCCTCAACCGCCCTCGTCACCGCCATGCAACTCCAAATCTTCGGCGCTGCCCGCGACTGCAAAACCTGGACCGACGACACCTACGAACAGT
>JBLHJX010000047.1:0-25286 GCA_047619225.1 Candidatus Latescibacterota bacterium | reverse complement strand
GATCATCGCCATACCCCACAATCACGGCCTCAAACTCGGTCTTCAACAACTCAAAAATCTGTGGTTGCTCATCGCGCAACTCTTGTTCGGTCAAACCATAAGCTGTCGCACGACGGTTGGGTTCAATCGAATGCGTACACACATTATACACCAACCCATACACAGGAATCGCCCCACCCGTTTTGACAAACGCCCCAAAGGGCGGCGCCCCATTCAACTCTCGGCTTTCTGCCACAAACTGAGATGTTGAACTCTCAATCACTTCACCGATATATTCTTCAATATCCACATTGGCCAATGCCATAAAAGCCCCCGATCAAGAAAGTGCATGCCATTCGGTTGCCAAAATCTCTCTTCCAATAATTTCTTCTATTTCCTTCAACATAAATCGCAATTGAGGAACTGAATACTCTGCATTTGAAGGAATTGCCAAGCGATGATTTCGAAACACTAAAAATGAATGTCGCGTACCTGAATACGGTCCATCAAAACCCAGTTTTCTCAAGCGTCTAATAAAGTCACGACGTTTACAAGGCGTCCAACGGTTCATATTCGGGTTCCCGGTTCAAGTCAATACCATTTACAATAGGCAACGCATGCCCCAATTTAATACCCACCAAAATCCAATCTTCCAATGTTGCATGAAGTTCTGTTTCGCATTCTTTTAAAGTCTCACCAAAAGCAACCACACCCTTACAAGAAGAAATACGTCCACTAAATGTACCATCTTCTAATTTATCATATTCCGCTTGTGACAAATGATGGCTCACATAATCCGTCAATATAAATTGGACTGCCATATGTAGTTCCTCTTTCGCTTTTAGCTTCGTCTTTTGCATCTCATCATTAAACCGTCGCCGCCATCTTCTTCAACTGCTTCAATGAATTCTCAGCCTTCACATTATTCTTTACAAACGAATCTTTCAAAAATTTAAAGAAAATATCCCGATCAGCGCCACGCACCACAGCACGCTCGTGAGATTCTGAAAGCACCACCGGATACCCACGGCCTTTTTCAGCCTGATCCACAACAGTGATATGAACCAATTCCAACAACTCACAATCATCGGCCACCCACTCGGGAATTTCCACACGCCCAATTTCCCACCCTGTATGCACATAAAAAAAGCAAATGCGATGAGGGCCATAATCTTCCAATATCTTTGATGAACTGCGAAAAACCCCACTGCGCTCACCGCGCTTGAGTTTGCGTGCATACAACATATCATCTGTCACACCTGCAATGGGCTCACAAGGAATTGGTTCGGGTTGTTGTTCCTCACCATCCAAATTCAACAACGCTTGCGCTTCAGCCGCTTTCCACGGGCAGCGATCACAATCAGGCGGTTGCTCAGGGCAAAGACCCACACGCAACCCGTTGACCACATCGGCACTGCCCGGATCGCTAATATACCCTGCAATAGGCACCCGCAATTGACGCAACTGCTCCAAACCATTCAAAGTCGTCTGCAATGTCTCTCGCCGAAAATCATACGGTTTGCCCTCCAACATCCATAAAATCAGCGTGCCATCCGTCAGGCCCACGACCGTACGACCTTCTTCTTTGGCTTGTGCGGCCAAAGATACCACCTTGTCCAATTCCATTGCATTGCGCTTAACACCCACAATTTCACGGGTTACAGGAGATCGTTTGCCCGCCCACTCGTGATACATATCTTCTTCTTCATAAAACAAAGACGGTTCACTCGACATAACAGGGCGTTCACTCGACCCGTAGTGCAAGACCACATATCCAACATTAATTAAAAAACAATTGGCAATTTCGTGTCGATCGGGGAAAATCTGTGATCCATCTGCCGCAATCACTGTCAATTTTGCTGGGCGTTCGGGGCGTGAACAAACCTCCGTAAATGGCCCCGATGTATCGGCCACCAGCCAAGACGTGCGACTGCGTGCAATCTTAGTCACCAACGTTTCCCACGGCTCTTCCCAGCGATCCATTTCAGACAACGCCAAATCAATGCGCGCAAAAAAATCATCTTGCATCGTCTTGGCATCAACAGCCATCAGATCAATCTGTTTTTTCAACACACCAAAATCAAGCATGGCCTCATCTCCCAAACAATTGCACAATCCAAATTCGAAGTCCAATTTTCATTCTTACATCTTACCGCCTCTAAACAATCGACTCATAATAAAACTGCCGACCGCCCCCATCAACACTGCCATCGCGTACCCGGCATACCAACCCCATTTTTTGAAGTGCATTCAAACGATTACAGGCAATGTTGATATTCTTGCGAAGTGCTTCGGCAAACTCCGACGAAGTACCTTTTTTCTTTTCAAGCACCACATCCAACGCTTCACGAATAGGCGTTTTCAATATGCCCAGCACCACAATAGAACCATCATCATTTTTAAAAAGAGCAGCCAAATCGCGTAGCTTCAGTACGGCTTCAAATGTTTCACGCACCGAATCATTGGCATGTTCAATAAAGGCAAACCGATTGCCCAGCTCGCCACTACCAATGCGCATCAAAAGCTTCGACAAAAATTCATCGGCACAAGAAATATCAATAAAAGACACATTGGAAAAATCCAGGGGCGTCACCGCATCAGAATCAACATCACGCAAATGATCCATCAATGCAAAAAGAAGGGCTTCACCTCGGTCTCGGCCGCTTAGAATACCATTGGACGCCTCAAAAACAAACGGAGAGGTTTGATTCAGCATGCTACATGACTCCAGAAGGGGAATGTGGGAAGGAAAAAGAAGGGAAACGAATAATAACAAGCAAACCAAAGCGTGGGGGGCGCTTCGTTTTTCACGATTTTAATAGAATTCCATTAAGCTGTCGCAAAACTAGGGAAACACAGCCAGTATGTCAAGTATTTTCTAATAGTTGTAATGAAAAATGCCTGAACATAAGAGCAGGTATTTTAATGATTAATATGGCACAATAGCCAATAATCCACTATTATTCTAAACCAAAGTGCTTCGTGATCGTTAAAGGGTGGTACATAACATGCCCTATAAATTGTTAAGGGACGCTTTACAACTTTACTGATATCAATCTGAAACTTTATCCGTGTTCTAACCTATAAATTAAAGAGTCCTAAATGACACAAGAACCACCGCTAAAAACCATTCGGATTTTACTCGTAGACGACAACGAAGATGATGTCCTACTCACAAAGGAAGCCTTCAAAGAAGCAAACATCACCTCAGAGTTCTTGGTCGCTCAAGATGGCGTAGAAGCACTATCAACTTTAAGGCAACCCAATATAAAACAACCCGATATGATCCTACTCGATTTAAACATGCCACGCAAAAATGGTCGCGAAACATTGGCTGAGCTAAAGAACGATCCTTTACTCAAGCGCATTCCCGTTGTGGTGCTGACCACATCCAGTTCTGAAGATGATATCAACTCAGCCTACGATCTACACGCCAACAGTTTTATTACCAAACCCACCGATTTTGATGTATTCGTAAATACTGTGAAAAACCTGACATCTTTTTGGTTTGAAACAGCTCAGCGACCAAATGTGCTCTAATCTGCACAAAATTCGTCAGTTTGTGAAAAAATCTGCAATTTTTCTAAATTTGAACCTGTTTTCGTTCTAATAATATTGGATTCAAATTATGCCCGACATTTGGTTGCAAATCAAAACACACCGCTGGATTCCATTTGCAGCAGGCACAGGCGTGCTTGTGCTGTCTATCTTTCTCTGGCAGGCCCTCAATGCTCAGGAAGAACAAAACATAAGATACACGACACAACAAACAGCACAAACGATTCACGATCAACTCGCCATTAATTTAAGCGCGCAAATAAAAGCCCTCAAACGCATGGGCAATCGTTGGGACTCACAACCACCCACACAACAAATTTGGCAATCAGATGCTGAAGCATATGTTCGCGATATGAACCATTTCCAAGCCATTTCATGGGTGGATACCCACTTTATTGTGCGCTGGATTATACCACTAAAAGGCAACGAAGCCGCCGTTAATTTTAATTTGTCCACTGAAGACAGACGCCGTCAGGCACTTGAAACCGCACGCACCAACCGTCAAATTAGCATCACCAAACCCATTGACCTCGTACAAGGTGGTAAAGGATTCCTCGTTTATGTACCCTTATTTCCCAATAATCAATTTGGTGGTTTTATTTCTGGCGTTTATCGCGTTGATGAAATAATTAATAATATGCTGAGTGAAAAATTGCGTGAAAATTACGTTATCACACTCGTAGAGGGCGATCAACCTTTTTATGGCTTACATAACCTCACCACACCAAACATCTGGGCAACCGTACACCCATTTAATCTATATGACTTATCTTGGCAATTACACGTTTATCCACGCAGTCTCGAACAATTTGATACGCACCTTCCAGAAATAAGCTTAACAGTAAGCTGCATATTTTCACTACTCCTCACCTTGTTGCTCTTTACAATACAAAAAACAAAAGCCGCAGAAACACAACGCGACCGTTATTTTTCTCTTTCACTCGACATGCTGTCTGTCGCCAATTTTGAAGGGCACTTTTTGCAAGTCAATCCTGCTTTTGAAAAAACATTGGGTTATTCAACAGAGGAACTTTTAAAAACACCATTTCTCGATTTGATTCACCCTGAAGAGCAGGAACAAACCTTTGCAGAAATGGAAAAATTATCACAGGGTTCTAAAACCATCTCTTTCCTCAATCGCTATCGATGCAAAGATGGCTCCTATTGTTGGATAGAATGGAATGCAACACCCGACCTTCAAGAAAATGTGATCTATGCAGCAGCCAGAGACATCACAGATCGTAGAAATTCTGAGCTTGCATTGCATACAAGTGAAGAAAGATTTCGCACGCTTACAGGTCTTGCTCCCGTTGGCATCTATGAAACAGATACAGAAGGCAACTGCTTATTCGTCAATGAAAGATGGTGTGAATTAACAGGACTCACACCCGAAGAAGCCGCCGGGCCAGGTTGGACACGCGCATTGCACAGTGATAATCAAAGTATCGTTTTTAGCGCTTGGCAAAAAGCCGTTTCTAAAAAAACAGAATTTGTCGAAGAATACCGCTTCCAACAACCATCAGGGCGCGTTGTATGGATCTCTGGTCGGGCGATTGCAATAATAGATGAAAATAATCAACCCAGAGGATACATTGGCACCGTTGCCGATATCACACAACTCAAAGAAGCCGAACACAACATTGCCAAGCAACAAAAAGAATTGCAACGCTCCAATCAAGAATTAGGACAATTTGCATATATTGCTTCACACGACCTCCAAGAACCCCTGCGCGTGATCACCAACTATTTACAATTATTCGAAAGACAGTTTGACAAAGATCTACCAGAAGGCGCCAAAGGTTATATCCATCGGGTAATCAACGGCGCTACCCGTATGAAAACCTTAATCAACGATTTATTGTCTTATTCACGAATCACCACCCAAGCCAAACCATTTGAGCGTGTTGACGTCGCACAAGTGATCGAAAACGTAAAAGATGATTTAGAAATGGCCATTTCAGAATCCAATGTCAAAATTTCCCACGATCCTTTGCCCACCGTCCTGGGAGATGAAACCCAAATCAAACAAGTGTTTCAAAACCTCATCAACAATGCCATCAAATTTCGCGGCGAAACAATACCCGAAATACACATCTCCGTTTTAGAAACCAAAACACATCATCAATTTGCCATATCAGACAACGGCATTGGCATCGACCCAAAATTTTATGAACGTATCTTTGCAATTTTTCAGCGACTGCACACCCGAGAAGAATATCAAGGCACAGGGATTGGCCTGGCCATTTGCAAAAAAATAATAGAACACCACGATGGCAATATTTGGGTAGAATCCGCACCTGGGCAAGGTGCAACCTTCTCCTTTACCATTTCCAAAAACGCCACACAAAACGTATAATGAGGTTATTTATGTCTCAAGTGACCCTACACATTCTTTTAATCGAAGACAATGCAGACGATGCAAATTTGATTGCTGAGTATTTAAAAGAATCCAATGATCAACCGATGCAGCTTCATCATACCGCTAGACTTAGCGATGCTATGGCACATATCGAAGTGCTACGCCCCGATATAATTTTGCTCGATTTGTCATTGCCAGATACAATGGGCATTCAGGGGTTTCTCACACTGCACGAACAAGAACCTGACCTACCCATTGTTATTTTAACAGGGCTCGACGATAACACCGTAGCCGTTGAAGCAATGCGCAAAGGCGCACAAGACTATTTGATCAAAGGTGACATAGGACCTCGTTTGCTTGTGCGCACCCTCCTATATGCCATTGAGCGCAAACGCTCTGAACAAGCCATTCAAGAAGTAGAACGCGTCAAAGTGCTGGCACAAACAGCCGTAACAGCAGCGCACCTGATTAACCAACCACTGACGGCCATCCTTGGTCTGATTGATTTGATAAAAGTTACACCCGACATCACACCAGAAGTCTTAGATGACCGCCTCTCTACGATACGAGAAGCAGGCATTCAAATTCGTGACATTGTGCGCAAAATGGAAAACATCGAACGCTATGTGACCATAACCTATCTCGGTGATGTAGACATGATCGATTTGAATGCTGCTACAAACGAAAAAAAATAAAAAAGCCAAAGCACACGCTTTGACTTTTGACCCATCTGTTTTTATAATTATCTTGATTTTATCGATCGCCTCTCCCAACCAGTGCATTCATTGGGATATCCACGCTAAATGTAGTACCCATACCTTCCTCAGTTTCCACATTAATTTTCGCCCCATACTCCTCTAACAACTGCCGCACAATATACAACCCCAAACCTGTACCTTGCGGTGACGAAACACCATCGCCCATTTTGGTTGTAAAAAAAGGATCAAATAAGTTTTCCAAGTTCGCTTCTAAAATACCATCTCCTGTATCTGTAATCACCACTTGAACTGTTTGATTCTTTTGCACTGTCAAAATTGACAAAACTTGATGTGAACTGTTGTGCATCGCTTCTACGGCATTGCGAAGCAAATTGCCAAACACCTGTGACAAATCTGTATACACACACCATACCTTAGGCAAGTTTCGCATCAAATTTATTTTTGTCTGCACCTGATATCGAAACATCTGATCGGCTTTTAAAAAATCCAATTCACGTTGCAAAAGCAAGTTGATATCCACGGCTTCAAAAGTTTTGTTCTGACGACTTTTTGCCAAAATATTGTCAATCATATCGGCCATCAATTTTGCCGATGATTCAATAATTTCCAATTCTCCAATATCAGGGTATTTTCTTTTCAAAAGATTCGCAAACCCCAACACACCCGTGAGTGGCGATTTCAAGTTATGAACAATACCAGCAGCAGCAATACCCACAGAAGCCATACGCTCGGCTTGAATCAATCCACGTTCTAACTCCCGTTGTGATTCTTCAGATTTTTTCTGCTGTTGCATGTCTCGGATAGCCACAACACCAAGGGTTTGATCCTTGTGCGGTAAACGGCTCCCAATCACTTCCACAGGAATAAGTGTACCATCACGCTTTTTGATGACCGTTTCAAAATAACCTTGCTCATTCTCCCGAGTTTTTTGAATCACGGACCGACGAATATTTTTTGGAATAAACTGCCAGCCATTTAACCCAATAAGCTCTTCTGCCTGTTCATACCCTAAAATACCAGCCATGGCTTGGTTGGCATCCAATACCTTGCCACTATCTAATAACACAACCCCCTCAACTGCCGATGCCGACAACCTTCGAAACCGTGCTTCACTTTCGAGCAAAGCCGCTTCGGCTTTTTTTCGTTCGGTGATATCTCGTGCAGCATAGACCGTTCCGATAATATGCCCAGAATTGCTATGCAATACCGCACCCGAAAGTAAGACTGGAATCTGGCGACCATCACGTGCACAGTATACCTGCTCTACATTGCGCACGGCCTGGCCCCAAACCAACCCCGCCGTCACCTCTGCGCCCGACGTGTGATTGCCTTGGCGAACCAAAATATCCTCAAACACCCGCCCCAATAAGTCTAACTCATCATAACCCAAGAGTTCACAAGTTGCAGCATTGACCGTTTCAACATGTCCATTTGGCGAAACAACAACAAGCGCGTCATTCATAGATCGCAAAATATTGTCTGTATACGCTTTGGACACGGTCGTCTCTGCTAAGTCCTGGCTCATTTGGTTAAATCGTTCAGTCAACTCACCAATCTCATCAGAGCTGAGCACCGGCACCGTTTCTTTAAGTTGCCCACGACCAATCCGTTCAGCGGCATCAGACAACATCTGAATAGGTCGCAACAAACGCCTCATAAAAATAATGCCCAACAACAACACCAATGCACTGCCCAAAGTGATAATCCAAAAAACCTGTTCAGATATACGATCAGCCGTTGCCAAAGCACCTTGTAGGGGCAAACCTATGCGCAAGGTACCCAAACGTTGTTTTTGCCCACCCTCATCTCCCAACAACAAAAATGCCTCTGTAGAGGTTTCGGGCAATGCCCAAATCGGATGCGCAATATCCATCACTTGCTGTCCATTTTGCCAGATTTCCTGAAAAATCGTTTCAGATGATTTCAAAGCAACCCACGTTGTTGAATCTTGATACGTTTTTCCAACCTGCGCCACATTGGTATGTGCCAATACCTGCCCATTTGATGCCAAGGCCATAGCATACAAAGCTTGGGCATTTTCTTGAACCGCTTGCAAATAAGGCAACAAATGTTCTTCATCACCCAAACGAAAACCGTCAAGAGCCTCAACGTTGACAGCTGTTACCACACTCAAACCGCGTTTGGAAATCCCTTCTATTACAATGGCCTGAACACCATAGCGCACCAATACCGTCATCACAACCACGGCAACCAAATACAAAGGAATAAAAAAGATCAACAATTTTAAACGCAGTTTCATATCAACCATTCCAACACAGATCAAAACCGATAAGACACCGTTGCATTCACACGACGGCGCAAAGCTTCACCATTTGCATCCAAAACACCCGAACCACCCCCACCTGAAATTTGATAATGACGATGATCCAATAAATTAAAGCCTTCAACACCAACAGAAAGTCCCGTTTTTGAAATATCATATGAAAGACGACCATTTAACAGCCAGTAAGAAGACACCTCAAACATATCAGCACTTTGTTCAGAAATAAGTTTTTGTATGTTTACAGTATAAAAAGTGGTTTGATCAACCCAATGCGCCCAAGCGGCAAAAGACCACCCACTTTTTTGCGTTTGTATACCCATATTCACTTTATGACGAGGGCCACCTTCAATGGGCATAACGGCATCTAAAGTACCCGCAATGTGCTGGTAAGCATAATTAGCAAATCCTTTTGCGTGTTGAGAAAAGGGAATCTCTGCTGCCAACTCACCACCCCAAGCACGCGTATCACCAGGCAAATTACCAAAGGTAGCCCGCAATCGAATTTCTTCGGGAAGGGCTTCTTCGACCAAAATAAGATCCGGTGTCGAAATCATCTTTTTTAGACGATAATGAAAACCCGTTGCTTTAAAATGCAATTTATCAAATGTGCCTGTATAAGCCAATTCATATAAGTGTAAATTTTCGGGATCTGTTTGTAGGTTGCCAACAGCTTGAAGGCGCACATCAATTGGAAATGGAACTTCAATATCTTGTATAATATTGAGATTCCCTTCTGTTAGTGTTGGGTTGCGAAAAGAGGTACCAGCCGATATGCGCAGCGCGTGTTGTGCACCAGGTAAAAAAATGATACTACCCTTTGGTGACAACACCCAACCTGTATTTGGATTGCGATCTATCCGACCACTTGCCACCACGGACCATGTATCGCTGGCCAACCAAACACCTTCACCAAAACCTGCCCAATCGTTTTGCACAATGTGTGGTTTGACATAAACATTCGATTCCATAATGCTGCGTCGATAAGAAGTTCCCACAACCCAGCGCAAAGAACCTGACCCTTCAAATGCGCGTTCAAGTTGTATATCATATAGATCAGGATTAAAGGCTACTTCTGTTGGGGAAAAGTCTTGAACCCGGGGACGACCCCGATTCCAAAAGGCGCGCAAACGCGTCGATTGTAACTTTGCATCAACACGTAAAAAAGACGTATTCCCACCCAAAAGAGGCGGCTCACTCCCACCCGTTGCAAATTGTGTGGTATGGTTTACAAACCCGCCCGAAACGCTCAACTGCAAGCCCAATCCATTGTCATAACCCAACAACCCACCCACCTTGCGCACATCAGATGCTTCAAGATCTGCATTTTCAAACCGATTGGTTTGCCGAAAACCCACACTTGCTTTATAGCTTAAATTTCCTTGTCGATTGCCAAACACAGCACTGCCCAAATGCGTTTGGTATTCTCCAACACGATAACTGAGCCGCCCACCTTTGAGTTGATCTGGGGTTTTGGTAATGATGTTAATCACCCCATTCATGGCATTGGCACCATACAATGCCGATGCAGGCCCCAACACCACCTCAATCCGATCAATCTCCGCCATGGTTACAGGAATGCCTTCCCAGTAAACGGTGTCAAATAACCCATTAAGCACCGTACGCCCATCTACTTGTACCAGCGTGCGATTATTAAGAGGTTTGTTCAAACCACGAATACTCACCTCACCATAAAACGTACGCGTGGTCATCACATCCACACCCGGAAGGGTGCGAAGCGCATCCCAAAGTGTTTGTGCGCCCATGGTTTCAATTTCATCACCCGTTATCACATACACCGTTGCAGGCGTTTGCCGAACAGAAAGCGGTATTCGAGACGCGGTGACCATTTGCGACACTTTGGCTTCTGTTTCAAAAAAATCAAATATATCAGCAGCCTGAACAGAAAGGGTTGTCAGGATCAAAAATAGAACTGCTGTCCATTTGGGCATTTTCATTCTAGCACCTCCCCACCATTGCGCTTTACTGCTTCCAGATCTATAGACACATCCGTTTCTGAGGCAGCTTTGAGATTCACCCAAAATGTAACGCGATCAGGATACACAACAACAGGCAGTTGATCCCCAACCAAAACCTGATGTGCAACCTCACCAGCCGTGCGACCCACATCGCCAAAGTTGCATGCAACCGAAGCAATGGCACCCTTTTCTAATAAACCGCTGCTGGGCACATAAAGCGGCACATCATTGGCATAAGAGAATTCCCGAAAGACACCAAAACTGCGCGGATTAATCAATGCAGGATCCGGCGGAAGCCACAAACCATCAACCCCTTGTCGCAAAGCCTTGCGAAGTCCATCGGGCAGATCATTGATGCCACTTACACGCTGGGCAATAATCTGAACACCCCACTGCCGAGCCGCAATATCTAACAACTGCAAAAAAGGTTCTTGCGAATCAGATACCCAAAATACACCCAACCGACGCAATGTAGGTTGTACCACTTTCAATCGCTTAATCGTTTCAGTTGCCGAAGGCGTCATCGCAATCTTCACAGCCCGATTTCGGTGTGCCCTACTTTTGAGCGTTACACCCGGTGACAGGCAATAAATCACCACCACATCTGATGGATAAGATGCCAGTGCCGCTTGCCCACCAAAGGTCACCACAATGCGCGTCTCCGACGGCAAATTGGGTACCTGACCATCGACCAAATCTACCCGATGAATCGGACGGTCCCATGCCATACGAAAACCTTCAAAGGCTTCGACATAAGGTGACAAATTTGAACTAAGCACAACGGTGAGTTCCTGTGCCAAACTCGGCGACGGAAAGACACCAAGTAACACAAACATCAGAATCCACCGAAACACACCTGTTCTATAGGGTTCTAATCGTTTCATATCCCTCTCGGGATGCTCCCATTATTTTTTATCACGCGTTAAAGGCAAACGCACCTGGAACAAAGTGCCTGAACCCTCTTCGCTAAACACATCAATAGGCGCATCATATTCTTTTAACAACTGATACACCATATACAAACCCAACCCAGTACCTTGAGGGCTTGTTTTACCATCACCAACCTTGCTTGTAACAAAAGGATCAAAAAGCGTTGCCCTGCCAGCTTCAGGAATACCACATCCTGTATCTTGAATCTCAACACAAATATCATTGTCTTTCACATATGTTGTGATACGCAATTCTTTCTTTGCACAATCATGCATTGCTTCAACAGCATTGCGCAAAAGATTGCCAAATATTTGGGACAAATCGGTATAGGTTCCCCAAAAAGAAGGCACCTGATCATCAAAAGAAACATGCGTCTCTATTTTGTGTTTAAAAAATAAATCGGTCTCCAAAAACTCCAACTCACGCCGCAACAAATGATGTAAATCAATCCCCTCGTGCTTCTGTTGGCGCCTCCCTTTAATTAAGATATTTTCAATCATCTCGTTCATCTGCTTGGAAGCGTCTAGAATATAGGTAATGAATGCTTCCTCTGGATATTTCATTTTCAACAACTCAGCAAAGCCCAAAATACCCGTCAGAGGATTTTTTAAATTGTGCACGATTCCTGACGCCACAGTACCTACCGTTGCCAACCGTTTTGCCCTCCCAAGGAATGGCACGTCCAATCACTTCTATGGGGATGGTCTCGCCACCCTTTGTAACAATGGTGCCTTCAAAGGGCCGTTCGTCTTTGTTGCGAATGTGTTCAACAACACGCCGCCGAGTATCACGCCCCACATGCCGCCAGCCATTTCGCCCAACCAATTCATCTCCCTTTAAAAATCCGAGCAACTGTGCAAGCTGGTCATTGGCATCCAAAATCAATCCACCCTGGTGAATAAAAATACCCTCAAATGCAGCAGTTGATAATCTGCGAAACCGTTCTTCGCTTTCGCGCAATGCAGATTCTGTTCGTTTCTGCTCAGTAATATCTTCTACCATGCCAATCACAAGATTGGATTCATCTGTATCTGTTTCAAACATAGACACCGTCAAACGCGCCCAAATAAGCGATCCATCTTTGCAATAATAGCGTTTTTCAATCTGAAACTTTGTTCGTTGGCCTGCCAGCAACTCCAAATGCAAACTGCGCCCGGCAGCAACATCATCAGGATGTGTTAAATCCATAAATGTCATCGTGCGCAGCTCCGCCCGTGAATAGCCAAACAGGTGCTCAAATGCAGGATTGCAATCGACAATACGCCCTGTTTCGTCAACAATATCAATTCCAATAGCCGCATGATAAAACACAGACTCAAAACGTGCTTGGCCTACTTTAGAAATTTTATTCTTTTCTGTAAAAACATCCATAAGACCGTCCATTTGTAGGTGTAAACCATTTACAAACAATCCTATAGAGCAAAAGCAATACCCACATCATGATTAATAATATTATTAATCATTGAAAAACATAAAGTTAAGTTATATCTTCCCCATTCCATATGCCGCACAATGGTCCATTGGCGCAAATAAGTGCCCTATTTGCGCCAATTGCCTCACAAATCAATCGGATAAAGTGGACGTCGAATACGTTTAAAATCAAACTGTGACAAATCCAATGCCGTCAGTCCTGGCGCATCGGCAATCAAAATATCCGCCGCAATCGGCTCAAATCCCGCCCGAAAATGTACTGCCGACTTCACCACCAAAATCTTCTGTTCCATCGGATCAATACCCGCAGCGCGAAACATCTCAGGATCTCGACTTTGGATGCGCTTGCTGCTCACAATCACCAAAAGACCCCCTATATCCAGCACCGCACTGATCCCTAAGCTCGCACTTGCCCCTCGGCTCATAGGGCCTTTGTAAGTAAAGTCGCCATCAAAAATAGATCGCACCCGTCCCGTGATATCAATCGCCTGCCCGTGCAAGCGATCTGTCTTTGCCCCCAATGACGTCGTCAACACATTGCCCACACCCACTTCTATCGCCTCTTGCACCACCTGCGGATCATAAATGGTCGCAATCGCTGCCTTGTTTACACCCTGTGCAATCAATTCACGCAAAATCTCCACCCCATCATTTGACCCGCCACCCCCAGGATTATCGGCAATATCAGCAATGACCACAGGTTGACCATCCACCGCCAATGCTTGTCGAATCGCATCGGGCACAGATGTAGACGTATACAAAAACTCCGCCCGCCGATCCCACGCCATTTGCGCCAACCTATCTGCCTCGGCCTTTGCCACATCACCTTCCCCATCGGCATACACCACCACCGCACAACCCATAGGGGGTATATCGGCATATGAAAACCCAGCAAACAGCGAAGTAGATAAAACCTTCTCAGGCCGATCAGGTCTCAAGGCTTCTTCCCAAAGTTCTTTATACAATCCCCCTTCTGTATGACACGTACCACACACCGGAATCATAGCCGGTTTGTTCAACGCCACAACAGGCGCAACCTCACCCTTTGCAATCCGCACAATCATCTCGGCTGCCTCGCGCCCCCGATCACCCATATCGGTATGCGGATACTTTTGATACCCAATGAGCATACTCGCTCGATCAACCAATTCCTCGGTAATATGCGAGTGTAAATCCAGCACAACAACCAACGGCATCTCACCACCCACGACCTCACGGATTAACCCCAACAAATGCCCTTCACCATCGTCAATCCCTTCTACAACCATCGCCCCGTGTAATGCCAACAGAATACCATCGGCATCCTTATTCGCCGCAATCCCATTTACAATCTGCCCCCCAATCGTATCAAACGCCTCCCGCGTCACCAACCCCGACGGCGTCGCATGAGAAGACACCGTATACACCACCTCATCACCCCGCTGCTGTATCACATCCAAAAACCCACCTACCACGGTCTCCGTTCCACCCTGCACACGACCAATCTCCTCACCCTGCAAATACGTCTGCGCCCGAAACGCATCCAAATCGGTTGGCACCGTTGAAAACGTATTTGTCTCGTGCATAAATGCGCCAATAATCCATTTCATGATCCATCTCCTTTTTTTACCACCAATACGATCAGGTCTAGTGACGGTTAAATCAACACCATCACAAAATAAAAAGTCGCACAGAAGAGCGCGACTTTTTATTCAACAGGTAATATCAGTGCATCACGAAAAGGTCCGAAGATCCAGTAGGTCCTCGCTCCCCCTATGGCTGCCCAAATGAATATAGATCTTATTCCTAAAGCCCCGGCACACTCCCATCCCCATATCCCGTCAACTCCACATACCCTTGCCCAACTTTCTTGCCCTCTCTCAACACACGCACTGCACCTTCCCAATAAAACAATGACCCCACCAATTTCGCATGATTCTCTTGATTGTTCATCTCTGGTTGAATCGTCAACATCTCACCATCTACTTCAACAACCCACCCTGCTGGATAGATGGCCTGTGTCTTTGGACTTGTCCAATGATCCGTCACTTCGATCTCAAAAGCTTCACGCCCCAAATAGTGTACCTTCCCCTCAACCGAAACCACTGTCCCCCGCGCATAATCCACACCCTGAGTTTTATCTCTTAACACATACAACATCATCTCGCGCCCATCATCCATTTGCAAACTAAACCAATCCCATCCAACCTGATTTTTATCCAATTGATTAGACCCAAATTCCTTATCCATCCAACTCTCACCCGTAACCTCAAACCTCTCACCACCCACTATCACAGACCCTTCAGTTGCCAAGCGTGTAAAACTGTAATACTGACTCGCTGCACTTTCACCCGCACCTTTTTTGCTATATCCATTTGGTCCTTGAAAAATCAGCGGCTTCTTCGGATGTGTCCGCAATTCAAATCGCATCTCCTTTTTAACATCCACCGCATTAAAATCAAACCCATCACCATTCCACTTCAAAGACCACTTATCCTTCGTACCCACAGGCCCCCGGCTCCACGCCAACAGTGTATCAGGATACGTACCAAAACCTCCCAACAAAGGCGTTTCCCGATATAAAACCTCACTAAAATAATGCTGCCCCGTCTCCAAATCCCCAATCGCCGCGTGCCCCATAATCAAATTGTTTGCCGCCCAACCCGAATCTAAGTCCGGTTTATTGGACAACAATCCCACTCGAAAAAAAGTAAACTGATACCCAAACGCGCGCCCACTTTCACTCTTCAAATGCCCCGTAAAATACCACCACTCCGTCTTATACCCCGACCGTGCCCAATGATCCTGCGGAAATGACCACCCATAATCCGGCACCGCGATCTTCCACTCATCAGCATATACATTTAGAGAAAACATCATAGAAAACACAAACCCATAAACCACAAACAACCCCAACCACCCCCGTCGTCTGTCGTCCATCGTCTGTCGTCCATCGTCTGTCGTCCATCGTCTGGTTTTAAACATCATCACGCCCCAATTCCGTCGCAGGTGTCCGGCTCGCTTTAAGTGCCGGGTACAAACTCGCCAACACCGACACACCCAAAATCGTCACCATCTGTTGCACCAATGCACCCCACGGCCAATACACCTGAATCGTCCATCCAAAATACGCCCGATTAATCACAAAAATCAGCACCATAGCCAAAGCAATACCACCCGCAATACCCATCACCAAACCCAACAACCCCATACCCAAACCTTTGCCCACAAACAAACCGAAAACCTGCTGACGCGTCGCCCCAATGGCCCGATACAAAGCCAACTCAGACACTTGCTCACGCGCCAACACAAGCAACATCAAAGCAATACCACAAACCGCAATCAGCAAACTAATCCCTTGCAACAACCGCGTCACCGCAAACGTCTGATCAAAAATCATCATCGCCTCATCGCGCAACCTTTTGTTGCTGCGAATATCCATTGCCGATGTTTCAAACTCAGCCTTCAACGCATCCACCATCACGCCCGTATCCACCCCTGGTTCCAAATACAACGCCACACTGTTAATCGAACCGGGCCCCCAATATTTCTCAACCGTCTTCAAATCCAAAACCACCGCCCCACCTTGTGCATTGTAATCATAATACACACCCGCAATTTGAAAATCATGCACCCCATCCATCACATAAATCGGCACCGAATCACCTACCCACAAATTCTGTTTGCGTGCCAGTGTCTCACCCACCAATACCCACCCTTTTTCATGTACCTGTTCAAACGCTGTTTCAGGGTCACCATCCAAAAGCGTAAATCGAGATGCGCCACCCGGAATGCCAATATCCACTCCGGCAAGTGCAAGCCGTTGATCGTTGCTATACACCAAAAATCCCCGCAACTGATCCATTGCGCGAACCCCTTTAAAATTGCGCATCACCTGGATCAAATCATCCTCCAAAAATGCCTCATCACCTTGCCCACGCCAAGAAGACGGCGTCACATAAACATCGGCCACCACCGTTGTGTGTATCCACACATTCAGCGTTTCACGAAAACTACCAATCATCAACGTAATACCCACCAACATGCTCACTGCTATCGCCAGCGCCGCCACAGCAAACGATGTTGTCTGCAACCGTGCACCCACACTCTTTAAACTATAACCCAACCCAAAGTTTCGAATCTGAATGCCCGCCGTCAAAACACGAATCGCCATCGGCGTAAACAACGGCAAACCCATCAACAACCCCACCGCCAGTACAAACCCCGCATGTTGCCACTGAAATCCGCCCAAAACATACCACACGCTCACCACCACAAACACACCCAACCCAATCAAACTCAAATGAGGCGCAAACGAACCCATCTTCTCGTGCAACGTAAAAGCCGACAACAAACTGCGCGTATCACGCCGACTCATATCTATTGCTGGCAATAAAGCACCCAAAACGGCACCCCCAACCCCAATCAAACCCGCAACAGCAAACAACCACGGAGACAATTGCAATGTGGATATCTCTTCCAACAAATACAAATTGGTCAACGTCGAACTCACCACATCCACATTCGCTTTTGCCCCCCAATACCCCAACAACAACCCAATCACCACACCCAAGCTCCCAATAACCACCACCTCACCCACAATCAACCCAAACACCTGCCCACGTGTGGTACCAATAGAGCGCAACATCCCAAACTCCGCACGCCGTCGCACCAACGATGCCTGCGTGCTGCTATAAACCAAAAACAAACCCACAACCAAACTGATCAAACTCAACGCCGTCAAATTCAACCGAAACGCAGAAATCAACCCTTCCGTTTGTCGCGACCGCTGTTCGGGTGTCACCACCTGCACCGACATACCCAACGTCTCTTGCAACCGATCCCGAACCCCTTTTACATCCACCCCATCTTTCACCATCACATCAATCTGGTGTATCTGACCGGATCGCCCCAATAAATGCTGCGCTTGTGCAATATCCATCACCACCATCTTTGGGCTGGCCAAAGGACTCAACTTTTGAAAATCAACCAACGCCCCAACCTGCAACCACACCGCACGCGACCCACTATACACCTGCACCGAATCCCCCACCGACCATCCCATTTGCTCAGCCAATGTGGGCGTAAACGCTGCCCACCCCGGCCGTGCCAACACCTCTGACAAATCACCTGGACTACCTCCATCCCACGGCACACGTACCGGCGCAAAAAAATCAAACCCAATCACCTCTAAATAAAACCGTTCTCGATTGGCCAACGCAACCGACACCCGATTCAACGGCCATGCGGCCTCAACACCTACGTCACCTATCACATCCACATACAAAGATTCAGGAATCGTTGGCATACGCCCCAACACGCTCAAATCGGCATCGCCACTTACCGCTTGCATACTGCCCTCAAAAGCCGCCAACGCGTTTTGATTAATAATCTGAATCGACAACACCGACGCCACGCCCAAAGCCACACCAAACACCGTTAATACAAATAACATGCGCCCAGCTCGAATGTGTGCACCTAGTGCTTTAAAAAAATACCGAAACAAATGAATCTCCCTTCAAACGCTACACTGCGAGGTGGTTTTACGAAATGGCCATTTCTCCACTGTGAATCTCCCACACCTCATCGGCCAATTTCGCAAACTCACGGCTGTGCGTCACATACAAAAGTGTCGTCCCCTCATCCGCAACCAAAGACAACAACAAATCCATCACAAGCTGACCATTTTCATCATCCAAATTGCCCGTCGGTTCATCAGCCAATAACAAACGGGGTTTGCGCAACAATGCCCGACAAATAGCCACCCGCTGCATCTCGCCCCCCGACAACTTTTGCACCGTATCCCGCGCCCGATCTGCCAAACCAACGCGACCCAACAAATCCATCACCCGCCCATCCACACCACCCATTCGATCGCCAGAAATCAGCGCAGGCAAACTCACATTGTCATACACCGATAAATGTGGCAACAAATGAAAAAACTGAAAAATCAGCCCCACATCATCGCGCCGCATAAGCGTACGCTCACTTTCCGACAGCCCATTCAAATCGCGCTCATGCACCCGCACAGTACCCGAACTTGGCACATCAATACCCGCTGCCATATGCAATAAGGTAGACTTACCACTGCCACTGCGCCCAATCACCGCCACCTTACGACCATTGGCCACCTCAAAAGACACATTTTTAAGCGCATATTTACTCCCACTGCCAAAAGTTTCATACACTTTCGACACATCTTCAAATGTCAACGCATAATCCATAAAAACTCCAAATCCTCTCTTCTTTCTTCTCTTGTCTGTCTTCTCACTGCCCTATGATACCCAAACCGTTTCAAAAGACAACCATGAGCCGTCACAGAAATACTTGATAGACCCCATCGCACACTATAAATTGCACCTAACGATTCACCGATAGGTCATTACACTGGGTAGTAACATTATGCGCCTTTGATTTTCCGCGCCTATTCCGTGGTGCTGTATCTTTTAAGAAATACCCAAAGTTGCAGGCTATAATATATTGTGCATCCCCAAAAGTAATTTGCGAAAAATCAGCCTCCCCGGCACTTGAGGGGCGACTTTTTGCCTACTTTTGCGTCGTTGCAAAAGTAGGTCGCCGAAGGCAACTAAGAAAAAATATATTAAATAATGAAGTAAACTCTTGATATCAATCACTCCATATCATCTGGCCTATTCCGCCTCTAAAAAGGAGCCCTATACATGTCTACCTGGCAAACCCGCCCCTGGGACGGCACCCCCATCCGTTACCCCGACCCCGCCATCGAAATCATCGACCCCCGCTTCCAAAAATACGCCATCGGCAACGCCGCCGTAGACCGCCTCTACACAGGCCTCCGCTGGGGCGAAGGCCCCATCTGGTTCGGCGATGCCCGATGCCTCCTATTGAGCGACATACCCAACAACCGCATC
This sequence comes from Candidatus Latescibacterota bacterium, assembly GCA_047619225.1. Lineage (GTDB taxonomy): Bacteria > Latescibacterota > UBA2968 > UBA2968 > UBA2968 > JABIFK01. The sequence goes on along the minus strand of JBLHJX010000047.1, from coordinate 5,181 downwards.
ATGCGTTGGAACGAAGAAGACAACACCATGAGCATCTATCGCAAACCCGCCAACTTCTGCAACGGGCACACCCGCGACCGCCAAGGCCGCCTCATCACCTGCGAGCACGGCACCCGCCGCGTCACCCGAACCGAATACGACGGATCCATCACCGTCCTCATCGACCAATTCAATGGCAAACCCCTAAATGCCCCCAATGATGTCATCGTCAAATCCGACAACAGCATTTGGTTCACCGACCCCGGTTACGGCATCATGCTCAACTACGAAGGTTTCCGAGCCGAATACGAACTCCCCACCAACGTCTATCGGCTCGACCCCAACACCGGCCAAGCCACCGTTGTTGCCAACGATTTTATTCGCCCCAACGGCCTCTGTTTTTCACCCGATGAATCCAAACTCTACATCACCGACACAGGCGCATCTCACGGCATAGGAGGTCCAGCTCACATTCGCATCTTCGACGTACAAAACGACATGTTGTCCAATGGCCGTATTTTTGCCGACATGAAACCCGGTTTCGCCGACGGCATTCGCTGCGACACAGACGGCAACCTCTGGTCCAGTTCAGGCTGGGGTGAACCCAAAGACGACGGTGTCAAAGTTTTTGCGCCCGAAGGCGATCTCATCGGCAAAATCCATCTGCCCGAACCCTGCTCCAACCTCTGTTTTGGAGGCCACATGAAAAATCGCCTCTTCATGACCGGCGGCATGTGCCTCTACGCACTTTATGTCGAAACCACAGGCGCACAAACACCTTAATCTTTCCCCATCAAAGAGAAATCATGTTTTCAAACTACCTCACCATTGCCATACGCAACCTCTTGCGGCAAAAACGCTACACCCTCATCAACCTCTTTGGTTTGGCCATTGGGTTATCGTGTTGTGTTATTGCACTCTCCATTATTTATCACGAATACAGCTTTAATCGATTTCATCCGCAAGCCAAACATACCTACCGCATTTTACGTGAGCGCATCAGCAATGACCAAAAGCAAGTCCGTTGGCTCACCTCAGGTGCCTTAGCACGCACAATTGAAGACGAAATTCCCGAGATCGAATACGCTTCCAAAAATAGATTCTACAACGTCAACGTACGCGTTGACAACCGCACCCAATTCCTGAACCAAGGCCACGTAGATGGCAACTTCTTCAAACTCTTCAACTTCCCATTCATCCAAGGCAATGCCACCAGCCTCAAACAGCCCTATCACATAGCCATTACCCAACACGCTGCAAAACAACTTTTTGGCACGACCGATCCCATTGGCAAAACCATCACCATTCAAGAGCGCTATTATGGAGGCGACTACACCATCAGCGCCATCCTCCAAAACCCACCCACAACATCCACCCTTCAATTTGACCTCATTCACCAAACCAATGGCCGTACCCCAGAAGCCATCTTCGACTGGGCAGAGTGGCAAGGCCGTGTGCAACAAGCGGGTATCGAAACCTATATTCGCTTGCGTCCAGGCACCAATCTCAACTTGCTTGAAGATAAAATCTCAGACATCATCGAGCGCCATATGGGCACAGATGTCCGTAAAATCCTCACCTACCGTTTACAACCCCTCCTGCGTTTACACCTTTATAGTTTACAAGATTATAACCTACCCACAGGCGGTAACATCAACACGCTCTACCTCTTTGCAGCCATTGCCCTGCTCATTCTCACCATCGCCAGCATCAACTTTGTCAACTTGTCAACAGCCCGAGCCACAAGCCGTGCGCGAGAAGTGGCCCTACGCAAAGTCGTAGGTGCACAACGGGGTCAAATCATCAACCAATTCCTTGGTGAATCCACCTTCCTTGCCCTACTCGCGCTCATCCTTGCCCTGCCTTTTGCACGCATCGTACTCACCCAACTCAACACGCTGTTGCAAACCCAATATACACTTGATATACACACCATAGTCACACTTCTCCCCCTCCTCATCGCGCTCACCCTCATGGTAGGTCTTATTGCAGGTCTTTACCCCGCATTTTATCTCTCAGCATTTCACCCAGCTCAAACCCTCAACAACACAAAACAATCCGCCCGCTTTCGACAAATGCTCGTTATCACCCAATTTGCCATTGCCATCGTACTCATCGTGGGCACAACAGTCGTTGATCGCCAACTCACATTTATCCAAAACAAAGACCTCGGTTTTGACAAAGACCAGCTTGTTGTATTGCCCATCTTCGTTGCAGATCGTGACATCAAAACCAATGACGACCCTTGGCTGGTGGCACGCTACAATACCGTTAAACAAACCTTCTTAGAACACCCCAATATTCATGCCATCTCCGCCTTCCGTTTTTTGCCCGGCAAAGATCAATGGATGACACGCATTGTCAAACCCGAAGGCCAAGACAACACCGAATGGCGTATGCCCGTGCAAGAAACCGATGAAGACCTCTTCAATGCCCTCGGTGCACCTTTGCTTGCTGGGCGCACTTTTTCGCCAGAAAACGAGCGAGATCGCACCCACAGTTATATACTCAATAAAACAGCCGTTAATGCATTGGGTTGGACGGTTGAAAATGCTGTTGGTCGCCGTTTTGGCCGTGCCCGATCTGAAGAAGATGTCAATGGCATTGTCATTGGCATTGTAGATGATTTTCACGCCGCGTCGTTACACACCCCTATCGCACCCACCGCATTTGCCTACCGCCAATGGTTCTACAATTATCTCATTTTACGCGTCAGTGATTTTCCTGCCACACGCCCCTTCCTCGAAAAAACCTGGACACACTTTATGCCGCCCGAAAAACCCTTTACCTTCTCCTTTCTTAATGATGAACTCAATACCCTCTACCAAGCCGAACGCGACCTGCAAAACCTCGTCACCTCATTTTCCATTCTCGCTATCTTACTCGCATGTTTGGGCCTTTTTGGCTTGGCAGCTTTCACCACCGAACGCCGCACCAAAGAAATGGGCATTCGAAAAGTGCTGGGTGCATCTACAACGAACATCATTTTGCTCCTGTCAACAAATTTCCTCAAACTCGTTCTTCTATCCAACCTCATCGCTTGGCCCATTGCCTATTACTTCACCCAAAAATGGCTTGATGAGTTTGCATATCGTATTACCCTTAACATTTGGCCCTTCATCTTAAGTGGGGTCTTAGCCCTCATCATTGCATTTCTCACAGTGAGCTACCAAGCCATCAAAGCCGCACACACCAATCCTGTAGACACCTTGAGGCATGAGTGAATCATGCTATCTGAGCAAACATCGGGCACGCTTTCATATTTCCCTAAAATACCCAGTTCTCAAAAAGGATGATCGGGTATTTTTATATACTTGCCCCACCCTTCAACTCGGCCTATCTTTTGACCAAACAGCAAGTTATTTAGACTTCACCTTTTCCTATCTCATCCAAGGTTTTCCATGTTCTTCACATTACTCATCGTCACACTGCTTGTTTCAGCCCTCGTCTCCTTCATTGCAGCACGTGCGTTTGACACACCCGTTAACAGCATCCTCAATCGCCTCATCGACGACACCATTGCAAGTGCTTGGGCAAAGTATATGAAATTTGCCATCTACGTTGTTGGCATATCAGGCGGCGTGCGCATTCACGCCCTCGAACGCTACATCATGCCACAGCACTATCCCAAACTCGAAGGCCGAACAGAAATTGTCAAACCATTCGAACTGACCACAGAAAGATGGGTACTCGAAATTTACCGCACCATCATCGAATCACTCCAGTCCATTGCTTGGATGTTGCTCGTCTTTTTTATCCTGTCACTTGGCATGTACGTCATCGTCCGCGTTGCCGAAATGCGTCGCGAATCAAAAAAATCAAACGAATCACCATAATCCATAAGATTCATAGATAGATCGCTGGGCAAGTTGCCTTCCATGTCATATCAACCCATCACACCCATGTGTGGTCACTCGATGGTGAATATCATGTCCTCACCACCCACGTGGTGGTAGAATCTGGACTCACCCGGGAAATGGTTTGCGACATCAAAGAACAAATTCGACAAATCATCACCAACAAATCTTTTGAACACATTACCATCGACATTGAGTACGAAGATGAACCCTGCATTATGTCTTTACCTTAAACCGCCGTTATCTAAACTTTGGAGCCCGAAGTGGACCTGAAAACGAAAAGTGCTCAAATTCTCATTGTAGATGACATGCCCCAAAACATTCAAATTTTGGAAGAACTCTTGCACCGTGAAAACTTCAAGCTACATTCTGTAAACGATGGCTCTCAAGTATTGGAATTTGTCCAAACACAAAAAATCGATCTTATTCTTCTTGATATCCGAATGCCCAATCAAAATGGTTTCGATACGTGTCGGCAGTTAAAAGCCCACAGCAATACCGAAGAAATCCCTATTATCATGATTACAGCAAGCAATAAAAAAGAAGACATCATCAAAAGTTTTGAAGCTGGTGCCGTTGATTATGTCACCTATCCTTTTGAATCTACAGAGCTTTTAAGTCGTGTGCGATCGCATTTGAGAAACCACTTTTTATATGAAGAACTCAAACATCATATTGATGAAAATACACGCCTAAAACGTGAGCACGAACGGTTCTTAAGGCACGAAATAAAAAACTTACTCACACCCATTCAAGGGTATGCCGAAATTTTGCGATATAAAAATAGCCTGGACAAAACCGACACAGAATATGTGGGTTATATTTATGAAGGTACACAAAAATTCTTGGACTTTATCGACAAACTCAAACAACTACAAGATTTAGAAAATGGCGATGTTCAGACTCAAAACGAGACTTTTGATCTCATCCCAACGCTCAAAAAAATCACTGAAGATTTGCAAACCAACACCACAACGTCAAAGCTCGATTTGCCCAATGAACTGATGATTGTAGCCGATCATGAACTTCTCCAAAAAGCCTTGCATCATCTCATTAAAAACGCGTATGAACACGTTCAAAACTTGGACGACCTAAAACAAAAGAATATCACAATCACAACCCACCAAACAGATCATACCCTCCAAATCGAAATCAACAACCGAGGTCCTGAATTACCACCTGAAGATTGTCAAACCTTCTTTCAAAAATTCAATTCAAAAAACAAATCCGAAGCTGTAGGACTTGGCACAACCTATGCCTATTGGATCACCAAAATTCACAACGGTGACATTTCAGTTTCATCCAACAAACAAAATGGCACGACGGTAACAATAACATTGCCACA
>JBLHJX010000046.1:0-25699 GCA_047619225.1 Candidatus Latescibacterota bacterium | reverse complement strand
TATTGTGCCCATCTTTTCCATAGCCCGTCACAATCCAATTGCCATCCGGTGACAATGACGAATCCCCCCCAGGGCCTGGAATAATCGTCGGGTCTGCAATCTGACCAACCACTTCCTGAAGATCTGTGTCGTAAATCACCAACTTACCATCTTGTCCACCAATAGCACGATGTCCCATTTCCCATTCGGGGTGTCCACCAATAAACCCTCGTTGGATTGTTAGGCCACTGCCGTCAGACTGCACCGTAAAGGGTTGATTCACTTTGGCGCCACCATTGCCATCCCATCCCGCACGTGCATAAAAATAAATCCGATCACCATCCCGGTTCCAAAGGGTGTGATTGATAAACAACGGCCCCACTTCCAGTTGCCCATCTGCAATCAGCGCATCGCGCATTTGAGCAAAAGACACGATCAATTCTTTTTCGCCAGACGCGATATTCACCCGAAAAATACCATCGTCTTCAGGATGATCAACCCCTTCGGTCCAATCGTATGTGCCTTTGTATCCCGTCACCAAGCGAAGCCGGGCCATTCGGGCATAATTAATGCCCGTAAACCATCCTCCCACCTGTGACACACCGCCATTGGCAAAGGCCACGTCGTCATACCGATATTCCTTCACACGCGCTCTTTTTTCAATATCATACAAAACCGTAAATATGCGATGCGTCTCAGGATCACGGTCATTGAAAAAGAACTGTGTATCTGCCGCATCAGGATTCCAATAAAACATCGTACCTTGCTGCGGGTTCCATCCACACGTTTCTTCGATCTTTTCAACCGCATATCCATTCTCAGTATCAATCAGCACAATATCTGCCACTTCTCCAGCCTCCGGCATATGATCTTGATATGTCGTTCTCAACGCCAAAATATATCGCCCAGTGCTATTCCACGGAATCGTACCCGCATGTCCGATATAACCAAAAAAATGATTGCTGGGTCCAAATGTAATTTGCTCAATTTCATATCCAAATGTGTCCTGGCCTGCCATGACAAAACACTCCTTATTACTCAAAATAAATATCTTAAAATATCCATGTAACCATGTATAACTTAGCGCGCAGACAGTGGTATGTGATCATCTTGCGACACGTCTGCAGGCGTATCGGGTGCTTGCTCAAAATCTAACTTCACCACCATCACAGTATTCGTAAGATCATTCGCCGGCAAATTTTGCAGCCGCAAATACGGTTTGTGTTCCATGTGATTGGTTGGTACCAAATCTACCGTAAAATCTACAGCTTCCCCAGTATTTAACAGCGTCGCACTTTTGGGCGCCACATTCATGGGATCAAGCTTTACACCACTTGTACGCGGATCATTTACCAAGTGCACATAAATCGCATTGTCTTTTCGTGTCAGCAATACGTCTTTGTTGCGTGTTAAATTGGATGCAGACTCTACATTTAAAAACGATTCTTTCACCGCATGATACCATGTGCCAAGGCGATCTAAAATGCCCACCGATTCTTCAGGCATCGAGCCATCGGGTTTCGGGCCCACATTCAACAAATAATTGGAATCACGCGCCAAATACCGAGAAACACTTCGCTGCAAATGCCGGTCGGTATAATAGTCTTCATCTACCCGATACCCCCAGCTCTCAATACCCACCGATTGACACGCTTCGGTCAACCGATCAAACTCGCGTTTTTCATCAATGCCCTGAACATAATCGCGCTCTGGGGTGCCAAAGTCGCCCTCATCATAACCGCGATTGTTGATGACCGCCTTGGGTTGCAGCTCGCGTATCAGATTATTAATGGATGTTGCTCGTGCCAGCCGGGGATCGCATAGAGGCCCCAGTGTACGAACATGCCAAATTTTTTTTCTAAGAACCAATCGCGTTCGTCGTTGAATTTTTTTGCCATAAAAAACCTTTCTAAACGTTTGTCTTCGACGACTTACTTTTTTTCACAGCCAAAAAAAGTAAGCAAGAAGATGCGAGTAATTTGAGCATCTGAAGGGCCGCCACTGCGTGGGGCTTTATGATCTTCGGTGTTTTTACGAGCGGAGGCCACCCTCACCTGCCCGCGCAGTTCCCACACCCCACCTCGTGTTCCACACGCCCGTCAACCCACCCACTACCACCCACCAACTGCACAACGGCCCACACTACCAGGAGGTGATATTCCGGTTTTTTCTCTTGCTCCCCTTCCTTCTGGACGGAGCTGGGGGTAGGTGCCGTTGTTTTTACTGCTTCACATACTTATGAATCCGCCCCTCTTTCCCCAATTCCACTTCACCCGCATAGATGTTCCCCTTACTATCCAGCCAAATACCATGTGGACCGCCGAGAAATTCACCGGGTTTATCACTGGGATCGCCACCACCACCCCAAGAGGTGATCATTTTTCGCGTGGACAATTCAAAAATGCTGATACGACGCCCCAGTTCGGCGATGTATATCACATCATTGGCCACATCCAAATAAATATTATTGGGGCGCAACAAACCTGTCCATTCATCAACGAAGTTGCCTTCTAAATCAAAAATTTGAATGCGACAATTTTCACGGTCGCAATCCCAAATGCGATCGTCGCCATCTAAGCGCACGGTATGCGAAATGGAAAACTCGCCAGGTCCACTGCCTTCACCACCCCAAGTCTTAATGTGTTGCCCATCTGCTGTATAGCGGTGTATATGATGATTCCCATATCCATCTGACACAATAATATCACCATTAGACGCAGTGGCAATATCTGTCGGTTGGTTAAATGGGTTGCCTTCATTTGCACCCGCTTCTCCCGGTGTGCCCAAGGTCATCAACAATTCACCGTTGGCATTAAATTTATATACCGCATGATCTTTTGCATCGGTCACAAACACATTGTCATCTTTATCAATAAAGATACCGTGTGCAAAATTGGGCGTCAGAATACCTTCACCCCAAGTTGCCAAATGATTGCCGTCGGGGTCATATACATTCAACGGCTTTTGGCTGCGCGAATATACAAACACCCGATCCTTTGAATCACACGCCACAGCGGGAATCCAACCTTCGTGATAGTCGCTGCCCAAACCCGCCCAATTTTCTTGATATTCGTAGGTATAATCGCCTTCACCAAATGCCATGTTCTGCTCCTTTATTGTTTGCCATCATTGCGCCAAAATAGCTTTTGATACTACATTTTAGAGAGAAGATCCATACCCTCTTCTTTCTTCTTCCCACTCTTTATGATCTCATAGACCAATCACCACTCACTTCTTCAAAAGAAAATACCGGCGTGAACGGTTCACTATAATCTCCGCCATTGTGACTGTGTTCACAGGAGACGAGCCATTCGCGCAAAGCCGTCTGCATATCAGACGCAAAAGCCCGTTGTGAATCAATCACATTGTTCATCTCAAACGGGTCTGCCAACAAATCATAAACCAAATCTTCTTCGCCCGTATCAGACAGGTTGGTCAAATATTTAAACTGATTGCCTATCATTGCAAGGGTTGGGGCACCAAACATCTTGTCTTTCTGATTCAAAAAACGATATGGGATCGGTATGGGACGCATAGTCATCTCGCCACGCAACACAGGCACCAAACTGATGCCATCTATCGGTCGTTCATCTGGCATCTGATAACCCATCACATCCATCACAGTTGGGAAATAATCCAGCGTGCTACACGGCATCTCAGAAACACTTCCAGCGGTCACTCGACCGGGCCACACCATACACGCTGGCACACCCACACCCCCATTGAACAAACTGCGCTTGCGTCCACGCAATCCAGCAGTAGAACCCCGTTGCCGTCCTTTTTGCCCTGTTTGTCCCTCTGGGCCATTGTCACTACAAAACCAGACCATCGTGTTCTCATCCACATCCAGCGCCTTCAACTCAGCACGCAACCGCCCCACCTGCTCATCCATTGCCGTCACACAACCATAATAATGCTGCTCGCCTTCATCACAATCAGCATACATAGCCCGATACTCCGGCCCAGCAACCACAGGTTCGTGCGGAGTATGAAACCAAATCACAGATAAGAAAGGTTGTTCCGCTTTCACGCTCTCACGAATAAACGGAAGGGCACGATCCATCACCACCCGAGAATCATCGCCTTCCATATTTTCATCTACAGGGACACCCTCTTCGTTCCAATAATGCGTGCCAAAGAATTCACCCGTGTGTTCATCCACCATCGGGTTCCAAGTAGGCACACGCGCCTCGGTTGAAAAACACACATCAAAACCACGCCCCCAAGGCGGTGCAAAATGCGCGTGTGTATCTTCTCGCCCGCCGCGCCGACTGTCGCGTCGATCTCGCGTAAGCGTGCCCAAATGCCACTTGCCAAAATGCCCTGTGCGATACCCTTGTGACTTGAGCATCTTCGCCAATGTCATCTCTTCCGCAGGCAAATGCCCCCGGTTCGCGGTTGTCACACCATAGCGAAAATAATGACGCCCCGTCAAACATGTCCCCCGTGTCGGCGAACACACCGGTCCCCCCGCATAAAAGCGCGTAAACCGCAAACCATCCGCCGCCATCGCATCCAAATGCGGCGTTTGAATCACCTCATGGCCATTAAACCCCACATCACCATAACCCAAATCATCACACATCACCAAAATGACATTGGGTCTGCTCATACCAACTTTCCCCCATAAAATCCAGCCACCGGTGGAAACATGTCATCGGGCGGTAACGTGTTGGGTTCAAGCCCTAACGCATCCGTCACCACATGCTTCACACCCGTATACGTTGCGGTTACATCAACAAAAATAATCACATATCCCACGCGCCAATCCGCCAACTGATTTGGCCCCGCCGTATGAAACGTCATCCCATGATGAAACGTACAATCCCCCGCCTGAAGCGGCCACGTCACCCGCGAACCCCATTCAATATCTGGCGCCATCTCTCGCCAACCATCCTGATTATTCGTCCCCATATCTGGCACGTCCAACATCCCATGAGATCCTTGCACAAACGACATACACCCCATTTCAACAGGCGTATCTTGCAATGCAATCCATGCCGAAAGCGCATTTGAACGCCGATCATAGGGCCATTTCACCAAATCCTGATGAAACGCCGTGGGCACACCAAGCCCAGGCATCTTCGCCAAAATATGATCGTGCCAAATCCGCAACCTTACCTCCGCCAATTTCTCTGCCACCGCTGCAACATTAGGGTGCTGAGTCAATTCTTTTAAAACGGGATCATCTCGCCAAACATTTACTTTCTGATTAAAGGGCCGATCCGGATCCTTGGGCATCGCCTCCAAAATATCCAACGTCACCTTCCCAAAATGGGTGACCTCATCGGGTGTAATAATCTGGGGCACTTTAACAACCCCATCTCGTTTATATGTTTCTAACATCTCGTCTGTTATTTCGTTTGCTGTCATGTCTATCCTTTGAAATCCACCGGGATAAATCCCGGTGCTATAAAAGCACCAAGCCTGATGAATCAGGCTCCCACAACCACGCCACACACAACCCCTTGGATACATTGTTTGTTCTATTTGGCGGTAATATCGTCCCATGACGCAACCATGCAACGTGCTGCCCATTCGTCATACAAATCAGACAATTCTTTCACCACATCGGGATGCGCGTCTACCACATTGTTTAACTCCGAGCGATCTGCTTCTATATCGTACAATTCCCACGCATCGGGGTAACGCTTCACCAATTTCCACTTGCCCTTGCGAATCGCACCATTGCCTTCATGTTCCCAAACCAAATAGGGTTTGCCATTGTCTTCACCATCAAAAATAGGCGTGAGCGATGTGCCTTCAAGGGGCAAAATATCGTGGCCATTAAATTCCACCGGATATGCTGCGCCCGCCACATCCAAACACGTGGCCATCACATCAGTCAACTGACCCGGTTGATGGCGCAACACACCTTTGTCTTGCACTTTATCGGGCCAATGCACAATCAACGGTGTTGAGATGCCACCTTCATGCACCCAATGTTTGTATAACCGAAACGGCGTGTTCGACAAATTTGCCCACGGCACGCCATAACTCTGATACGTCTCTTCAGACCCAGGCATCACACTTGGGTCATTGCCACGTTGAACCGGGCGGCCATTTCGTGTTGTGGCAGGTGCAATACTCGCGTTATTCATGCGCGGTCCAAGTTCTTCGGCGCAACCGCCGTTGTCGGCCAAAAACAAAATCAGCGTATTATCCAACTGCCCCGTCTCTTCCAACGTATCCAAAATGCGCCCGATCCCCTGATCCATCCGATCAATCTGCGCAGCATAGACCTCCATACGCCGCTGCTGCCATTCTTTGTGGTCCACCTCATCCCATGGCAATTGCGAAGCATCGCGCTCACTCAGCTCCCACTCGGGTTTCACAATGCCCAAATCGCGCATCCGCGCCAACCGCTCTTCACGCAACTGATCCCATCCGGCGGCAAAACGCCCGTTATACTTTTCAATATCTTCTTCATGCGCATGAAGCGGCCAATGCGGTGCCGTAAATGCCGTATACAGAAAAAACGGTTGATCACCCGCCGCCGCTTGATGCTCGCGAATATAATCTGATGCCTGATCACTAATGGCATCGGTAAAGAAAAAGTCCTCGGGAAATTCATCCACCGTAATACGTTCATTCTCTCGCGTCAACGTTTGTGGTTTCCAATAATTGGCCGCACCCGTAATGATCCCAAAAAACCGATCAAAACCTCGTTGCCGAGGCCAACTGTGTTTCGGCTCATCTGTATGCAACGTAATGTGCCACTTGCCACTCATATACGTCGCATACCCCGCCGTCTTTAATGCCTCGGCAATCGTCACACTCTGAAAATTCAAATCGCCTCGATACCCCTCATATCCTCGATCACTCATCATATGCCCCACACTCGCTTGGTGGGGATGCAAACCCGTTAAAATCGACGCACGTGTCGGACAACATCGCGCCGTATTGTAAAACTGTGTAAACTGTAAACCATTCGCAGCCAACCGATCCAAGTTGGGCGTTTGCACTTCACCACCGTAACACCCAATGTCGGAAAACCCCATATCATCGTTTAAAATCAGCAGAATATTGGGGCGACTTTTAGAATAATCAGACATACGACACCTTTTGAAAAAAATTTAAATTTGGCCTTGTAATAAGCTTCGGACATTGTGCACATATTAAAGAATGTGCAAGTCCTAAACGCATGTTGCTACGCAGAAACCAACGTTGCAAGTACGACACAGTGGCAATACGCAGTACACACGGCGATGCATTAAAGTCCAACGCAGCAATTATCCCTTGCCCATAGGTCTTGCATCTTTCCACCCCGCCAACATCATCTTCGCCAAATCAGGCACCACCGAAGCATACGCCGCTTCATCTACCACATTGCTGTTCTCCGCTGGGTCTTTCACGTGATCGTACAACTCACGTGCCAAAATCTCCCGCTCATCATCTCGTGTCACCCATTCGGTATATCGATACTGATCCGTCTTCATCGAATATCCCATCCGATTGCGCCCGCGCGGATACTGGCTAAACGCCGCCTTTTTCCAAGGTTGATTGGGGTTCTGCATGAGCGGCACAAAACTGTCACCCTCCACATGCGCTGGCACATCCAATCCACCAAGCCCACACAAGGAAGGGAATATATCTACAAACTCGACCAAAGCATCTGTCACATGCCCTTTTGGCAAATCGGGATCGCTGCAAATCAACGGCGCGCGGGTATCCAACTCCACATTGGAATGCTTGCACCACGAACCGTGTTCCCCCAACTTCCACCCATGATCACCCCACAAAACAATGGATGTATTCTCACGCAAACCTAAGGCATCCAATTCATCCAACAACTGCCCCACCAACGCATCTACATAACTCACACACGCATAATACCCGTGAATCATCCGAATCGCCTGTTCGTCACTCACTGGCCCCTCGCCAGGAATCCCATCGTATTTGCGCAACTCACCAAAATTGGCCAGCGCATAGTCTGGTGATCCCTTCGCCGGATAGGGATTGTCGGGCAATTCAATTTTACTCGCATCGTACAAGTCCCAATATTTCTTAGGCGCACAAAACGGCAAATGCGGTTTGCTAAACCCAACCGCCAAGAAAAATGCTTCATCCTTTTTCTCCCGCATCGTCTGAATCGCCAACTCCGTTGTCGCACCATCCTTATAAGCATTGTCGGGCACATCCACCATCTCGGTCGGTGGACCATTTGTCCAACGATAGCCTTTATCCACTTTATTCTTTTGCTGGTTGGCACGGCGAATATTCCGACTTTCTTCCAAAAGATAGTTGTTAATCCTCGGTGTTCCGTGCGGCACACTCCAAGAAAATTTATCATTCCGATTGCCATGCCCCGTATGATAAATCTTCCCCATGCCCTGACTGTGCCACCCCTTGTTCATAAAATGCTGAGGGATCGTCACCACATCGGGCACATTATCCCGAAAATGCGTCTGCAACGACCACACCCGGCTCGTATCGGGCCGCAACCCCGTCATCAAACTCGCCCGCGACGGGTTGCACACAGCCAACTGACAATAAGCGTGTTTAAACAACGTGCCCTGTCCGGCCAACCGATCAATATTGGGGCTGTGAATATGTGATGCCCCATAACAATTTAACTCAGGCCGCAAATCATCAATGGCAATAAACAACACATTGCGCTTATTAGCAGCCATTGCAGACCCAGACAACAAATATGGCATCAACGCGGCGGCAGCCGTTGCTTTGGCAGTTACATTAAAAAAATGGCGTCTTTTCATGGCAAACCCTTTTGAAACCACAGATGGACACGGATAAACACAGATGCCAAACATGATAGGAAATTATGTAGCATATCACAACACTTGCTTAATGAGGGCAAACAAAAAGCGTCAATACAATATGCATTGACGCCAAATATATCCCCTCATGATTGCTGAGCGCTTTGTAACCCAAATCAGGATATCTAACGCATCACAGGTTGCTTTTATAGGTCCCAACTTGAGTTATTTAAGTGCGTTTACCAATGCCCAATAATCAAATCGCCCAATCGATTGTCCATCTATCACATCCGTAGATTTGGCAGCCACTTGTGTCTGTGTATACGTCAACGATATCGTATCTTCACTGCGCCAAGCACCCGGTCGAATGGGCAAAGGAATCACCACTTGCGTATCACTTTGCCACGTCAGAGAAATATTGTCAATAATCACCGTTTGTTGAAACGGCACAACGGTGGTCTTCTCGCCAGCTGTCGGTGTCATCTGCAATGTGTTTCCTGAAAACGTATGCGTGCCAGTGACAGTCTCTGACCAAGAAAAATTGCCCACCGCAATACCAAAAGTAAGTGTATAAGCCCCATTGGCACGCATATCCAAACGCCCTGTTGCTTGCGGGGGAACAATCTGCAATGGACTCGCGCCAGAATCAATCGACAAGCTCGACAATGTAAATGATCGATCGCGTACGGTAGGCGTCGTCGGCTGGGGTGTCGGATCTGGCTGGGGCGTAGAACGCGTAGGTGAACCACTTCCCCCACAGGCAGACAAAAACAAACAACAGATCAAATATCGAATTTTTTTCATCATCCCTCTCATAAATGTCGTTTTGCACAGGCTTCCAAAACGCGCTTCAACGTATCATCATCCAAACGTTCCTGTGCAATTTCAAAAAATGTTCGCTCCTCAAACCGAATATGTTGTTCAAGCAGCAAACCAAATCGTGCCAGTGCCTCAATCGTTCGGTCAGAATCTGGCGCAACAAAACTTCGCAACGCACGATGTTCTTCAACAAGCTGATCAACCACATCAGATTCACCAACGGCGATCATGGGCGCGGTCAAAAAATCTTCTTCAATTTGAAAATGTACCGCGAGCTCTTGTTCAAACTTGAGCAAGAGCTCGTCCCAAGCCTCTTCTGCCGAAAATGCCCCTTCTCCGTTAGCAGCACGCTTAGCTGTTCGTGCCAGCACCAACCCTTGATGGTGATCATCTGACAAATCTCGTAACGCAGCAATACGTCTCATACGACCTCCTGCAAAATATCACGTTTTTGACGTCTCCACCACCAAACGCCAACCCCTATCACAATCAAAATATCTACCACAAGAAAGAATCGGCGCAAGGGAGATAAATGAGGCTTCAGCTCAATTTCGAATACACCGGCACCCAATTTCAACGCAATAAAATCACCAGCCGTTCGATACGGTGTTATACGCTCGCCATTTACATACACACCCAAATAGGGGTAATATGCATATGCCAACCGCGCAAAACATGGCTCGGTCACACGCACATTCAATAACACCCGCTGATTCCAAACCTGATGTGAAATCAACGCCAATTGCGGTGACGTACCCAAATGCTCCGAACGTTCTCCATCTGCCAAAAGAATACGTTGGCTCGTGTGTGTACGCACATTCACATCCATCTCACGCATCATCTGTTCAAGAACCGCCACGCGGTC
Organism: Candidatus Latescibacterota bacterium; assembly: GCA_047619225.1. Classification (GTDB taxonomy): domain Bacteria; phylum Latescibacterota; class UBA2968; order UBA2968; family UBA2968; genus JABIFK01. Next base: position 15,319 of record JBLHJX010000046.1, on the reverse strand, counting down.
TCCACCCACGCCCGCTTGAAAGACACGCGCTTCAGGGGCAACTACAATGGGGCTATTATTTGGCCAAACCACACGGACGAGTTCTTGCGTTTCATATTCCAGCACATAAGTCAAATGAGCATTGAGTAAACTCAGACCCAAACGCAAAGGCTCAACCTCTTCAGTGGCCAGCAAAGCACCCGACACTGTTTTATTTTTAAAAATACGGTTCATCAAATCTTGCACCGGTCCACAAAACTTGCTCAGTGCGGGCAACCCTTCCCGATACCCAGTCAAATACGACGGCACACCCATGTTGGTCGTAAACCACGCAATGCCCAACAAATCAAACATATTGTCCATCGGATAAGACAATCGAAAATTGGGAATTTTCCCTGAAGAAAGATCCCCTTTGTCCACATCTACTTCTTCATAAAAACTGGGTGCAAGATTGAGAAAGGTGTTGTTTTCTGGTACATAAGGATGTTGAAAAGTCGTCATCCCCAAATCCACCAACACAACCAACAAAATTCCCGTCACAATCCGCATCGATTGCACACGCCTTAAGCGCATCAACACGTGAGTACCAACCCCCGCCATCACGGCCCCAAAAAACACAACGAACAACAAATAACGGCCCGCATTAAAGGCCTGAACCAACGCAAGAGATCGAATGCCCGGCCAGCGATAACCCAACACCAAAATCAAAGAAACGATCCAACATGCCGCACCGGCACAAAGAACATGTCGCATATTCCGCCGTGTGATACCAACACACAGACCCATCAGTGACAAAAGAACAAGCGACAGCCCCAAGTAACCCCCATACCAATGTTCATGACCTGAAAAATCGAACAACTGAATTCTATAATTCGACCAAACCAACAGATGCCCCCAAGTCGGATCGGGCACGTTGGCGTGGGTAATCTCATCAAGTTCTACATTTGCGCGCTCGACCCACATCGAAAGGGTCGTATAAGCACCAAATACAATGCCCAGACCCCACAACATGAAACCATAAGTCGCCAACACCTGTTTCGCCAAACGCGTTCGACCAGACACCACCCGAATAGCACCATAAAAACCGAGCGCTGCAGTCGCCCAAAACGCATACCCTGGATGAACGAATGCCAACATGCCCAATGTCAGCCCACCCCATACAATCCCATCGCGTCGCCCCAATCGCAAACGTTCAAAGGCATAAAAAGGCCAAGGCAAAATCGCATAAAACAACGACAAGGGAAAACGCCCCATAATCAGCACTTGCTGTGTATGCCATAAACACAGCACATAAGCCAAACCCGCCACAAAAGCCGCACGACGAGAACCCAACAACCGTCTCACAAAAAAATACATGCCCAAACCAGACAAGATATGCGCGCCCGCCAGCACCAGCTTCATGGTCACATCTAAATCACGCACCAATTGATCGAGCAAACCCACCGTATAAAAATATAAAAACCCATAAAACTGAAGATAGGGCGACCCCGTACCCAAAAAGTTCGTCCAAATTGGAATCTCCCAATTAGAAAAAGAATGAGACGCCAACCACGCATAACAAATATGGGACGACCCATCCCCCGCCCAATTTAAAACCCCTTGGGCAAAATAGAACCGTACACAAACCAAACTCAACACCAACAATGCCACAACCGCCCGCCGCTCACAAACAAACACCCACCGCATCATCTGCGTCAACCGCGCCTTCCACACCTCTAAAATCACCCCACATACAAAGAGGGATGCAATCAAACCAAACACGATCGCATCCCACATATCTAACAGAACCTGCGATTGAATATGTTGCAGAATATCACGCGAAACCACATACCGCACCGCAGGTTTCAAAACGCTGAATTTGGCCAACGTGGTATATTGAAAATAGAGCAACAGCGCAACAAAAACGCCAAGCAATGCCCCAACATCAATCGGGAAAAGGTTCTCATGCGCTCGATCTACCTCTTCCATGAGGCCTTCCTCATCCATCACGCAGATACTCCCAATAACTTCCTAAACAACACATAAGCCTGCTCACGTACCTCGTTGGGAAAATCATGGTCACACTGAGGATGCTCAACCATCAATACTTCCTCTGCCCCATAAAGCGCATACACACGCTTCGCAGCCCCAACAATCACATCCACACTTTGCCACTTGAAATTGCTGTCGTCATATGGCGCAGCAATCAAACACGGGCGTGGTGCAAGCGCCGCAACCAAATCGTGAAAATCAAAAGGAATATCTTGCAAACGATCGGCATAATCCCTCAATTTGGGCATATACCGATCCGACGTCCACCCCGTAATATCACCCTCTTTATAATCTACATAAGAATCCAACCCACAACTTGAGACCACCACCCCAATGCGCGCATCAAACACAGCCGTATAAACCGAATTGTGCCCTCCCAAAGAATGGCCAATAGAACCCACTTGCCCTGGTGCAACAAAGGACAATGTCTCCAAGACATCCAAAGCCCGCATATTGTCCCAAATCGCTTTCATCGATCCACTCGCATAACCCAAGGCCCGCCAATCGGGCTGATAATTGGCCAACAAAGGATACGACGGCGCAATGGTTACAAACCCCCGTTCGGCCAATTCAGATGCATAGGATCGATTCTCTCGGTCACTCAACCCCACCACCGTCTTAAATCCATCCAGAGCATGTGTCGGATGCGGACACAACACAGCAGGACAAGACACACCCTCCTCCAACGCTTTTTTGGGAATCAACAGATACGCTGGTGTTCGACCATTGGGTTCCGACGCATAGGATATCAAACGCCGCACATAAGAACCACAATCCACCTCCTCATCAATCACCACAGCCAAATCACAGCGTTTTTCATCACCCGGCAACGACCCCATCATCGTTTGTACACGATCCAATATATCGGCCCGCTTTTTTTCCCACTCACCAACCGAAGCAATGGGTACATCAGATCCCGAACGATCTATCAATTGATTCATAACATCACCCCAAAAAGCGCCTAAAGTTTGGTCTTTATAGCTTTTCCTAAGCACGAAATACCGACATTATAATAATACCTCACATAAAAAAACAAGCCGAAGCTTGTTCTCCTTTCTCCCTTTTCTCTTCTTCCTTCTCCCTGCTATTCCGCCACTGCCACATCAAATGCCGCAGCAATCAACGCTTTCGTATACTCTGTCTGCGGATTCTCAAACACATCCTTTGTCATCCCTTGCTCAACCACAACCCCATCTTTCATCACAATCAATTCATTAGACAAAGCCCTTACCACGCGCAGATCGTGACTGATAAACAAATAGGCCAAACCATAGTCGCGCTGCAAGCGCCGCAACAAATCAATGATCTGCGACTGTACCGTCATATCCAACGCACTTGTCGGTTCGTCTAATACCACAAACTTGGGCTGCAAAATCATCGCCCGCGCAATCGCAATACGCTGGCGTTGCCCGCCCGAAAACTCATGCGGAAACCGATCCATCATCACCGGGTCCAAATCGACCTCCGCCATAATATTGGCCACCATTTGACGCCGGTCATCGTATGTCTCACCAATATGATGAACCAGAAGACCTTCTTCAATAATATGAAACACCGACAACCTTGGGCTGAGCGAACCAAAAGGATCTTGAAACACAATCTGCATCTCGCGCCGCAAAGGCCGGACCTCATTGCTTTTTAAACCTTGAATGGCTTGTCCATTAAAATGAATAGCCCCATTGCTGCCAATCAAACGTAAAATGGCCATGCCCAACGTCGTCTTACCCGAACCCGACTCCCCCACCACACCCAAGGTATATCCCTCGCGCACCTGCAACGAGATCCCATCCACAGCCTTCACATGTCCAACTGTTTTGCGCAAAAATCCACGTTGAATCGGAAACCAAACCTTCAAGTCATTTGTCGTAATAATAGCAGTCGCAGTTTCATCCAAAGCAGGTGCTTGTCCCTTGGGCTCTGCATTGAGTAATTTCTTGGTATAATCGTGCTGCGGATTGGAAAATATCGCCTCTGTATTCCCTTCCTCTACCACCAATCCTTCCGTCATCACATAGACCCGATCTGACACATGACGCACAATGGTCAAATCGTGTGTGATCAGCAAAATGGCCATACGAAATTCATCTTGAAGCTCTTGCAACAACTTCAAAATTTCAGCCTGAATGGTCACATCCAATGCCGTTGTCGGTTCATCAGCAATCAGCAAATCGGGTTCATTGGCCAAAGCCATCGCAATCATCACCCGCTGTCGCTGCCCACCCGACAACTGATGCGGATAAGACTTCAAACGCGTTTCAGGGTCTGGCAAATGCACCTTGTGCAACAAATCCAACGCCCGTGCCCGTGCCACTTCACGCGACAACCTGCGATGCAACATCAGCACTTCAGCAATCTGCTTCTCAATTGTATGCAGGGGATTAAGCGACGTCATCGGCTCTTGAAACACCATCGAAATACGCGCACCTCGGATCTTTCGCAAATGATCTGCCGAAGCCCCTATCATTTCCTCACCATCAAACAAAATGCTGCCGTGCGGATGTGATGCCCGCGGATACGGCAGCAATTGTACAACCGACAAAGCAGAAACGGACTTGCCCGAACCCGACTCACCCACCAAAGCAACCGTTTCACCCTTCTCAATGTGAAACGACACCCCGCGAACCGCCTCCACTGTGTGATTTTCGATATGAAAACGCACACCCAAATTTTCAACCTGAAGCAAACTCATGCCTCACCACCCTCTGTTGGCGACAATGTCTTGCGCACATCAAACGCATCGCGAACCGCTTCGCCCACAAATACCAACAACGACATCAAAACCGCCAACACAAAAAAACCCGACAAACCCAACCAAGGTGCTTGCAAATTGCGCTTGCCCTGATTCAACAATTCACCCAACGAAGGTGCGGGAGGCGGCATACCAAAACCCAAAAAATCAAGCGACGTTAAAATCGTCACCGCGCCAACCAGCACAAAAGGAAGATAGGTCAACGTAGCCACCATCGCATTGGGCAACACATGTCGCCACATAATGGTCACATCATTCACGCCCAATGCTCGGGCAGCACGCACAAAGTCAAAATTGCGTGCCCGCAAAAACTCAGCACGCACCACACCCACCAAACGCATCCAACTAAAACACATCATAATCAACAACAACGACCAAAAAGTAGGATAAATGACACTGGACAAAATAATCAAAATAAACAACGTAGGAAGCCCCGCCCAAATTTCAATAAACCGCTGAAAGATCAAATCAATCCACCCACCAAAATACCCCTGAACCGCACCTGCAGCAATGCCCACGACAGAACTAAACAGCGTCAATATCAGCGCAAAAATCACCGACAACCGAAAACCATACAGCAAACGCGACACCACGTCACGCGCCTGATCATCGGTGCCCAACCAATTGTCCCAAGAAGGGTGCGCAGGCGCGGGTTCCTTTGAATTATAATTCACCGTATCATACCGATAAGGCACCAAAGGCCACAACATCCACCCTTCTTTTTGAATCATCTCGATCACAAAAGCATCCCGATATTCGGCCTCTGTCTCAAAATCGCCGCCAAAAACCGTTTCGGGATAGGCTTTCAATATGGGAAAATACAGCGACCCTTTATAGCTCACCAACAAAGGACGATCATTGGCAATAAACTCAGCGGGCAAACTAAACCCAAAAAGCGCCAAGAAAATCCACAAGCTCCAATACCCTCGTCGGTTGGCTTTGAAATTTTCCAGACGCCTACGCGCCAACTTGGATATGCGCATACCCAAAAGCCGATCTTCGGCTTCGGGCACCAAGATGGATGCAAACCTCGGCTCTGTTTTTTCTGTTTGAATAGCTTCGGACAATTGTTCTAAACCTCTCGACTCTCAAAATCAATACGCGGATCAACCAACATATACGTAATATCACTCACCAACTGCATCACCAGACCCAACAACGTGAAAAAATACAGCGTGGCCAACATCACCGGATAATCGCGATTCACCACCGACTCAAAGCCCAACAAACCCAAACCATCCAGTGAAAAAATGACCTCAATCAAAAGCGAACCCGTAAACAAAATATTCACAAACGCACTGGGGAAACCCGCAATCACAATCAACATCGCATTGCGAAACACATGCCCATACAACACGCGCCGTTCTTCAAGTCCCTTAGACCGAGCAGTGAGCACATATTGTTTGTTGATCTCATCCAAGAACGAATTTTTCGTCAACAGTGTCAAACCCGCAAATCCACCAATCACCATCGCAGCGACAGGCAAAACCAAGTGCCAAAAATAATCTACAACTTTAGCGAACAGACCCATCTGCTCCCAATTGGGCGACGTCAAACCTCGAAGCGGAAACCAGTCGAGATAGCTGCCACCTGCAAAAAGAACAATCAAAAAAATCGCAAACATAAACCCAGGCACTGCATTGCCAATTACAATAATACCCGAGGACCACACATCCATCTTAGACCCATCACGCACTGCCTTAGCAATGCCCAACGGAATAGAAATAAAATACACCAAAAGTGTAGTCCAAAGCCCCAACGAAATCGAGACAGGCATCTTAGACACCACAATATCTAAAACAGATTGGTCACGAAAAAAACTCTCGCCAAAATCAAAACGCGCATAATCCCAAACCATCTTCAAAAATCGCTCATGGGCAGGTTTATCAAACCCATAGGCACGTTCTAATTCTTTGATCAATTCTGGATCAAGCCCTTGCGCACCGCGATACGCGCTGTTGGTGCTCCCACTGGAACTGCCACGCGTGCTACTCCCAGAGGATATTTCACCTCCACTACCACTTATCCGACTCGTGGCACCACCATCAATACCCTGCAAGGTAGCAATCATTTGCTCAACCGGGCCACCTGGCACAAACTGAATAATAATAAAATTAATCAGCATCACACCTAACAGCGTGGGAAACATCAGCAAAATGCGGCGGAAGATATAAACAAGCATACGTTAATGACTCGAAGAATTTCTCAGGTTTGATATAACTACGAAGGATATCGGTTTTAAAAATTCGCAACGGTCAGCAGTCAGCGGTTGGTAAAACCGAGAGGATTCAAGCTAACCACCAATTGCTGATCGCTGGAGGTTGTGTGTTGAACTGTTATTTATAGATCAATTCCCACCCACTGCCGCAACCTTGTCAGCATCAACCCACCACGTTGGCGGAAAAGTAGTAAATGGACTCGGCATATATTTAGGTGAAATATCGGGCTTGCCAAACTTATTCCAATGGATCAATCGATGGCTGCGAATATGCCAATGCGGCACCACATAATGCCCCCACAACAACACACGATCAAGTGCCTGCGTTGTTGTCACCAAGGTCTTGCGGTCGGGTGCATTAATCAGCTTAATGACCAACTCATCCACCACCGGATCTTTAATACCCGCCAGATTGCGCGAACCGGGTGTATCGGCAACCTCAGACATCCACATGTTGCGCTGCTCATTACCTGGGCTGATCGACTGCCCCCACCCAGTAACCGTAACATCAAAATCAAACTCTTGGATGCGATTTTGATATTGTGCAGGGTCTATCGTTCGAATGGTGCTGACAATACCTAACCGTTCCAAGTTCTGCACATAAGGCCCCACAACACGTTCAAAAGAAGGAGATCGCAACAAAAACTCGATGGTCAGCACCTCACCTGTTTTGTCAGAGATCAACTGCCCCTCTTTAATCACCCACCCAGCTTCAGCAAGCATCTGTTTTGCAACGCGCAAATTTTCTCGAATATTGCCCGAACCATCTGTAGCGGGTGGCTCGTATGCCTTTGTAAACACCTCTTCAGGCACACGCCCTCGATACGGTTCCAGCAACGCCAATGCTTTGCCTTCTAACATCCCCGATGATCCCAACTCTGTATTTGAATAATAGCTTGTTGTGCGTTCATATTGACCGTAAAACAAATTGGTATTTGTCCATTCAAAGTCAAATGCGTAGGCCAATGCTTCACGAACTTTGGAATCGGCAAACTTTGTGCGGCGCGTATTAAACACAAAACCTTGCATCCCAGTACCATTTTCATGTGCCACCAAATCTTTGACCAACTTACCCGCTTTAAACGCAGGATGCTCGTGATATGCGGTGGCCCACTCTTTGGAGATATTTTCCACGCGAAAATCAAACTCGCCACCTTTTAAGGCTTCTATCGCCACATTGGCATCTTTGTAAAAATCATAATGAATCACATCGGGGTTATTCAGCCCTTTATTCACCGGTAAATCTGTGCCCCAATAATCTTTCACACGCTCATATGTAATAGAGCGCCCTGCATCTACTTTTGCAATCTTATAAGGACCGCTTCCCAAAGGTGGGTCTAACGTCGTGGCCTCAAAATCTTTGCCTTCCCAATAATGCTTGGGCAAAATTGCCATCTGTCCCACAATGAGTGGCAATTCGCGGTTGTCTTGTCCCCCAAAAGTAAATTTCACCTGATCCGCACCGACCTTTTCAATCTTTTGCACATCCGCAAGATAGTTTTTATAGAAAGTATGTCCTTTTTCTTTCAGAATTTCAAATGTAAAAATAACATCTTCTGGCGTCACAGGTTTGCCATCGTGCCAACGTGCTTCAGACCGCAAGTTAAAAACAACCCACGAACGATCTTCTGGCGTTTCTATCGATTCGGCCATCAAACCATATTCAGAAAACGCTTCGTCTTGGGCATGTTGGGTCAATGAGTCATAAATCATACCCAAGCCCCAGGCTGAAACACCCTTGAGTACAAACTGATTCAAGTTGTCATAAGTACCCAAAGCCCCCATATGCACAGTACCCCCTTTAGGTGCATTGGGGTTGGCATAGTCAAAATGCTTAAAGTCTTGTCCATACTTCACATCACCAAACATCGAAATGGCGTGGCTCTTATGTGTCGGCTGATCTGCAAACGCCGATGTGGCACATAAAAATATCAGCGCAAAACACAAACGCAAAAGTGTCATAAAAATCTCCCGTAAAAATGAGTGGTTTTAACTGGCACACTATATTCTTTTATGTAAATCTGTTCGTGAAAAACCGGGCGACTCCACCCTCTGTACACACCCGACGTTGTCCCTTCAGTAGGCACATTGCCCAATCGGGTGCTTGCACCCCATACATGATACACAAAACCCACCCCAATCGCAGGCACATTTTCGGTGTTTAAATCGCAAGCGCGTCCCATTGCAATTCGCACCTCAGCATCGGGACATAATAGGCGCACAAACAGGGGTCGGTCAAGCATAAAATGAGAATTTGCGATACGTTAGCTTTAAACGTACGTATATTTGAAAGGTTGCACAGCTCAAAATATCAGACAAAAAGGATACCCTATGGAATTTCACCCCCCCGAGTGGCACGACCAACTGCCATCCACCAACACCACTCTATTAGAACGCCTCTCTTCTGGCGAACCACTCCCCACAGGCTTCATTATTGCAGCCCACTCTCAAACCGCCGGACGCGGGCGATATGACCGACGCTGGCTCGCCGAAGCCGGCCAAAACCTCACCTTCTCCTTTTTGTACACCACACAATCCAACGGCACCCAACTGGCCTCCCTCCCAATGGCCATTGCCCTTGGCATCTCCGACGCCATGAAAACCTTCAACATCCATACCCAAGTCAAATGGCCCAATGACATCCTCATCGACAAAGCCAAACTCTGTGGCATGTTACTCGAACGCAACGACACCCCCCACCCAAACGGAACACCCATCATCGTAGGCATTGGCCTCAACGTCAACATGACCGGTCAAACCGCTGCCCACATCGACCGCCCCGCCACCTCAATGCACATTGAAACAGGTCGTGAATACAACGTAACCGACGTCCTAACCCAAATCCTCAACGCCCTCCCCCCTTGGCTAGACAAATGGGAACACGGAGGCTTCGCAACAATCCAAAACGATTGGCTAACGCGCTGCGCCTACATCGGCGAACAAATCCGCGTAGGCGAAGGCAACCACATCCAAACCGGCACCCTCGAAGGCTTCGGCCCAAACGGCCAACTCTTACTCAAATCCACCACCGGCACCCTCACCGAAATCTGGGCAGGAGACGTAGCAGCCATTTAACAAAAAAACACCACCAGAATACATCCTCCTGGTGGTGTGGGCCGTTGTGCAGTTGGTGTGGCGGTGACGTGTGGGTGCGGGGCGTGTGGAACACGAGGTGGGGGGTGGGAACTGCGCGGGCAGGTAAGGGTGGTCTCCGCCCGTAAAAACACTGAAGCCCATCAAAAGCCCCCCGCAGGGGCGGATTTCTTTGCCTACTTTCTTTGCCGTTAAAGAAAGTAGGTCGCCGAAGGCATCACGCCCCCAAAACCGGCAAATGCTCAACCAACAACTCATCCCCCTCACACTTCAACACCGCCTCATTCATCTTGTCTATTCGCCTTTATGCACGAAGTTCAACTCGCCTTATTGATCGACCCCTGTGAAGCTGATAAACGTTTCGCCACGCTTTTATCGTCCAAGCAAACAAACGATTCCAAATCAGCCCACTCATCTTTTTCATATTGAAAAACCTGCTTCATATCAACCCACATCCGCCCAGTCTCATCGCGCCACACACCCAATCGCACCAATGGCCATGCCCAAGGCTTTTGTTCGCCTTCCATAATCGCAAAAATGCCATGGTGATTGCGCACAACCCAAAATCCATATAACGCACGCCACCTGCTGTCCAGACCCATGCCATAATCCTCGGGAAACCCAATATCATAGACACCCCTGTGTTCCCTATTGGTATACCAGGCAATAAATCTGTCAACAACCTCCCAAACCTGTTTCAAAATACCTTTCATGACGCCCTCTACCCAAATTATTTCAACAACGTTAAACATCCCACTTACGATGCAATCCTATCCTGAATTTTTTTGTGATAAAATCGCATCAAATCATATCGCGTGATCACGCCCACAAGTTTCTGGTTTTCCGCATCCTTTACAACAGGCAGATTGTGAACATCATACCTTGAAAACATGGCCAATGCTTCGGAAAGTGACGCATCCACACACACAGAAGGCACATATTCTCCAATGGCATCTGCTGCAATCAACACAGGATAAAGATCAGAGTCCGTAAGCACTTCTCGAATGTCTTGGAAAGAGACCACACCTTTCAACGTGCCGTCATCATCAATCACCGGAAAATCTGTCAAACCACTATTTTTGAGTAACGCAACCATCTCGCCAAGCGATGTCTTAGACTTTAAAAAATCATAGTTCGTATCCATCACTTCATGCACCCTTATCGAATCGAGTATGGAGACATCCACACCTTTATTCAGATGCAACCCTCGCCGCGAAAGCTTAAGCGTGTAAATCGATTCACGATAGATCCGCTTGGCCACCAATGTACTGACAACTGTCGCCAACATGAGCGGCAGCATAATCAAATAATTATCCGTCATTTCAAACAAAATCAGCATCGCAGTAAGAGGCGCGTGTGTCGTACCCGCCACAACCGCAGCCATACCCACCAGCGCATAAGCACCCGGTTCGGCAGTCAGGTCAGGCAACAGTGCATGCACACCGTAACCATAAGTGCCGCCCAGCATGGCACCAATGAAGAGCGACGGAGCAAACACACCGCCCGACCCACCCGAACCCAAGGTGATAGACGTAGCCAACACCTTAACAAACAAAAGCACAACAATCAGCATCAGATCCGAACGATTGTGCATCACATCCGTAATCGATTCATAACCCACACCCATAACCTGTGGCAAAAAAATGCCAATACATCCAATCAACACACCGCCAATAACTGGCTTGAGATACGCCGATATGGCCAGATCATCGAACCGGTCTTCAAAAAAATAGAGTGTACGCACAAAACCAACCGAAACAGCACCCGCCAAGCCCGCCAAACCTGCATATAGAAACAATTCATAAGAACTCACCAGATGATAATCGGGCACAACAAATGCGGTTTCATTGCCTACCAAATACCGCGTAAAAGCATTGGCAAGAACCGATGAAAGAATAATCGGGCTAAACGTGCCCACGGTGAAATCACCCAAAATTACTTCCAAGGCAAACAACGCACCCGCCAAAGGCGCATTAAACGTAGCCGAAATGCTTGCCGCCGCCCCACATCCCACCAAAATCTTGAGTTGTTCTTCCGACATCCGAAACATCTGCCCCAAGCCGGAACCCAACGCCGAACCAATCTGCACAATGGGCCCTTCGCGTCCCACAGCCCCGCCCGAACCAATACACAACGCAGAAGCAAGTGCCTTCACAATCACCACACGTGGACGAATACGCCCCCCTTGTGTGGCAACAGCTGCCATCACCTCCGGCACACCATGCCCACGCGCTTCGGGTGCCCAACGCAGCACAATAAATCCAACAAGCAACGCACCCAATCCCGTAGAAACAGGCAAGGCATAAGGTGAGCCCATCCACGCAACAGCAGTGACGAGAAAAAAACTACTAAAAAACGCTATCAATTCACGAAAAGCCACAGCCCCCAAACTACCCCCTATACCGATCAAAACGGCCAAAAACAACATAAACGATGTGCCATTAAAATCGCGCGCATCAAAAAACGCCGTCACCTTGATGCGCCACTGCCATAAGGAGCGATAAGCCGTTTGCAGATGAATAATTGTATGATGACCAACCATATATAATTCCTTTTGTTTGACGAACAGGTATCACAAAGTACAACCACCATCTCGCACAAAGTATGCCAAATAAAAAATGGCCCGCGCTTTTAAGCACAGACCATTGTTTATATTAAGTTTATAAATAAATCCACATCTTGCTTTATGGCGTGTCCATATCAACCACAGCCGCAAAAAACGCCAGTGTGACGCCCTTGCCAAAAATCTTCATCTGAACAACGCCAAAATGACGCAAACCACCCTTTTCACACTTAAACACCGCGTCATTATGACGTTATGTAATATCGTACTTCTTCAACTTGCGCTGTAGCGTCCGCAATCCAATATTCAATATCTTAGCGGCCCGTGTTTGGTTCCCGTGTGCTTCAAGCAGCGTATTTTCAATCATACACCGTTCAACTTCATCCATAGACATACCCACAAAAACATCCACACGTTTTTGTTCCGCCACCTCACCTTTAACCTTTTGAGGCAATAAACCAAGAGAAAGCGTGGTTCCTTTCATCCGAATAATCAAACTCTCCAAACAGTTGCGCAGCTCACGCACATTTCCAGGCCAATCATAGGCCACCAAAGCATCCAATGCCTCCTGTGTGATCTCGGGCACCGTTTTGCCGTGTTCTTGCGCAAATTCGTGAATAAATTGCTCAACCAGCAAAGGCATATCTTCTTTGCGTTCACGCAACGCCGGAATCATAAGTTTCACCACATTGAGCCGATAAAATAAGTCTTCGCGAAACCGACCATCCGCCACTGCCTTTTCCAAGTCCATATGGGTTGCAGCAAGAATGCGCACATCGGTTTGAACAGGCGCAGTTCCCCCCAATCGCAAAAAGGCGTGCTGCTCAATAACCCGCAACAACTTCACCTGCACAGTCAGTGGAATATCTCCCACTTCATCTAAAAACAAAGTACCACCTTGGGCTTGTTCAAACACACCTTGGCGCAAACGCTCAGCACCCGTAAAGGCACCCCGTTCATATCCAAACAACTCGCTCTCAAGCAAAGCCTCTGGAATAGCCGCACAATTAACAGGCACAAATGCCTTTGCCTGTCGTGGGCTGTTTTGATGAATGGCCTGAGCCACCAATTCTTTGCCACATCCACTTTCACCCAAAATCAACACCGTTGCCTGCGTGGGGGCCACATCGTGAACCGTTTCAAAAACAGCTTGCATGGGCTCAGAAACACCCATCAAATGCCCCATCAATGCCTTTTGTTTCAGCTTGCGTAAAGATTGTACTTCCAAAGACAAATGCTGGTGTTCCAATGCCCGTTGAATCTGCAATCGCAATTCGGCAAGATTTGCAGGCTTGGTTAAATAAGTAAAGGCACCCTTATGTATCGCCTCAACCGTCGATTCAATCGAGCCATGACCGGTTAAAAGAATGACCTGTATATTGTGATCTTTGCGTTTGGCGGCTTCCAAAACAGCAATGCCGTCCATACCCGGCATGCGCAAGTCGCTCACAATCAAATTGATGGTTTCATTTTCCAAATACGTTAACCCCGCCACACCACTATCGGCATCAAAGACACGATACCCTGTGCGTGTCAACGCACGCACAATCGATGCCCGGCTGCGCATATCGTCATCAATCACCAACACTGTTTTTTCATTCAAATTCATCATCGACCTCTTCAACGACTTGCAAAGGCAAGCGAATCATAAACGTAGTACCTTCACCTGCTTCACTTTGCAACACCAAACGCCCACCATGTACTTCCACAATGCGCCTGGCAATGGCCAACCCCAATCCACTGCCACTCACTTTGGTTGAATAAAACAACCCAAACACACGCGCCTGATCCGCTTTAGAAATGCCCACACCCGTGTCCGAAATATCAATCCAGACCGCATCCTCCTCCGCCCGTATATGCACGCCCAATACGCCCCCATCAAGCATAGCCTGTTGTGCGTTAATCAACAGGTTCAATATCGCCTGTTTCATTTGAGGCACATCCACATAAACCTCTGGCAAACCTTCAGGTGCTTCCCATTCAAGCAAAATACCTTGGCGCGCGCATTGTCTGCCAATCAACCGCACCGTTTCCAACACCAAGGTTTTGGGCTTGGTATTTACCCGCACAAACGAAGAAGGCCGCGCATACTGTAAAAAACTGGTCAGCGTCGCATTGAGGTAGCGCACCGAATCGCCAATATCCATACTCAATTTTACAATTTCAGAACGGCTATCCCCCCCCATTTCCTCAGCTACTTCGACCAGGAGTTCACTGTCAACAGAAATCGCATTCAGCGGATTTCGGATTTCGTGCGCCAACCCACTGGCAATGGTTCCCAAAAATACGAGCCGGTCGGTTTCTTTGGCTTGCACTTCCAAGCGGTGGGCCTCTCGCATCAACCGAACCGTCTGCCAAACGGCCAAAACACCGATCACCAAAAACAAAAGCCCGCCAAACATATGTCGTCGAATCAACGTATTGGCCAAACTTTCAATTTGTGGCGCCAACTCTCCAAGCGACACCCCGAGTTTTAGCACGCCCTTCAACTGATCTTGAATCACAATGGCCACAGCCACCTGATAAATGCGTTTTTCCGAACCATCAACCCAAAAGATGTATTCCGATACCATGGGTTCTAACCAAGAAACTTCCGATTTAAAAAGAACCTGTCCGTCTATTTTCTCGGGAATCGCACCCGTCGAATCTTTAAAAACAACCGCCCCTTGAATATCTTGTACAATAC
>JBLHJX010000045.1:0-25801 GCA_047619225.1 Candidatus Latescibacterota bacterium | reverse complement strand
AACGAACTGATTGACCGATATTATATATAATTAAGTCTCGGGCAGGGGTGACTCGAGACTTAATGCCCTTCTCCCCAGTAGGAATCCCTGTGTTGGGACTGCCGAAGTGGGAGAAGGGCGTTTTTCTTTCTAAACCCTTTTTAAAAAGGATGTCAACCTTGACGTCAATTCGGCGCAAAACACTGCTTTTCATTTCTATTGCCTTGTTGGTCTTCTGCGCAGGGATTCTGGTGCTTTCGCGGACGGTGATGTTAGATGGGTACCTGGATTTGGAAACGCGCGATATGCAGCAACAACTGAATCGCGTGCAAAAAGGTGTGGAATCTTATGTCGATGTTCTAAATACCACCGCTTTTGATTGGGCCACGTGGGACGATGCCTATGATTTTGTTATCACCGGGGACAGTGAGTTCATTCAATCGAATTTGGTGGATGAAGTTTTCAATGAAACCGGTTTGGGTATAAGTCTTATTGTCTTTCTCGATACGGAGAAACAGGTTGTTTTTCAAAAGGGATATGACCAAAAAAAGAGAACTGTTGTTGAGGTGCCTCAGGGGGTATTTGGGCATTTGACGGACACGGGGTTGACGCTTGAAAAGGCAGTGAATGGTCTTCTGTTACTACCAGAAGGCCTTTTTGTGGTTGTGTCTCACCCCATTTTAACAAGCAAACAAACAGGCCCGGCCCACGGCCAGCTCTTAATGGGGCGACGGTTTGATGCGGACCAAATAAAGCGGTTGGGCGAGCAATTAGAACTCGATCTGACCTTGTTCTCTATTGACGGGAGTGGGCTACCTGGCGTTTTGAAAGATGCCTATGCTCACGTCATGGCAGATTCTTCAGGATGGATTGGTCCTCTTGCCAAAGAGACTTTGGCAGGTGTTACTGTCTTGAGAGACATTTATGGGAAACCGGCTGGTTTGGTAGAGGTGACGAGACCCAGAGAGATTTATCAACGGGGCATAGATTCAACACGTTCCGTTTTGGGTGCGGTCGCGGCAATTGGTGTGCTTTTGAGTATTATCTTGCTCTTGGTGTTGGAACGCCTTGTTTTGTCGCCATTGAAACAGATGCGCTCCGATATCCAAAAAGTTGAGGGGTTGCGAGACCTTTCCTTGCGTGTTGGGGTGGGGGCTGGAGATGAATTGGGTGAACTGGCTCGGGTTATGAATGAGATGCTAGGCAAACTCGACAACAATGAACGTGAAATGGTTCGTTTAGAACGCCTGAGTGCATTAGGCGAAATGGCCGCAGGTATTAATCATAACTTGAACAACATATTGGTTGGCGTCACGATGAGTTCAGAGTTTTTGATGGACCGGGTGAAAGATGAAAAATCCCTCGAATTTGTACGCACCATTTACCGAGCGGGAAAACAAGCTGCAGATTTGGTCGCAAGACTACAAGATGCCGTGTTGGGTGATTCGGATGAGGGCGCTTTGCAATCGCTGAATGCAATTGTTCGTGATTCTGTTGAAACTGCGAGAACACGTTGGAAAGACGAGGCAGACCTTAAGGGTATTGAAATTCGAATATTATTGGATTTGGCCAACGGTTTACCCCCCGTAAGAGGGTCTTCTTCGGGATTGTATAATATTGTGCTCAACCTTATCTTTAATGCCGTAGATGCAATGCCTGACGGGGGAGAATTGGAGATTCAATCTCGACAGATGGGTGGGGGCGTTCAAATTAGTGTGCGAGATACGGGTGTTGGAATGGATGAGGAAACCCGGAAGCGGGTTTTCGAGCCCTTTTTTACAACCAAATTTGAACTTGGAACAGGTTTGGGGTTGGCTACTGTTTATAACACCGTCGTTCGCTGGGGCGGGCGGGTGGACGTAGATAGTGTCGAAGGTGCCGGTTCGGTATTCACGCTCTGGTTCCCTGCCGAAGGGGTCTCGCAAACTCCCCCTGAAGATCGGCCTGCCGTAGCGTCATCCAAGGGCCATATATTGGTTGTTGATGATCACGATGTAATTACGGAATTGGTTGAACATGTATTGAGTCCTTTGCACACCGTTTCTTGTTTGGGGGATAGCTTGCAAGTTCTGCCTGCCCTTACTCAAGCCGAGTATGATGTGGTGGTTTTGGACTTGGGAATGCCGGGAATGCCAGGAGACAAGGTTGCTGAAGCGGTTCGGTTGCAATCTCCTCTGGTGAGCTTGGTTTTGATGACGGGGTGGCGATTGGAAGATGATGACCCGCGTCTTGGGTTATTTGATTTTGTTCTGAAGAAGCCTTTACATGACGTGCAAGTGGTCCGCGATGTGGTCGCACAGGCGGTGAATTTGTCCCGCAAGCGGCGAAAGGAGTTGATAGGCTAATGATAAAAATTTTAGTCGTAGATGATCACGAGATTGTTCGACAGGGAATAATGGGCCTCTTGTCGCGCGAACGGGAATTTGAAGTGGTTGGTGAAGCTGACAACGGTTTAACGGCTGTTGCATTGGCAAAAGATCTGAGCCCCGATGTGGTGTTAATGGATCTTACGATTCCAGAGCTCAATGGCATAGAGGCAACAGAACGCATTATTGAAACCTGTCACCAGACCCGAGTGGTCGTATTGACGATGCACCAAGACCGAGCCCATATTCGCCGCGCCTTTGAAGCAGGAGCAAGCGGTTATATTTTGAAAAAGAATGATTTGGGCGACTTGATTCGTGCAATTCATACGGTAAGTCGGGGAGAAGTTTTTTTGAGCCCGGCTATCTCACGGGTTGTGGTTGAAACCTTTGTGGGGCGAGAAGATTTGCCCATTTCGGGCGGGAAGAGTGATGGTTTGTCTCACCGGGAACGTGAAGTGCTTGTGCTGGTTGCCGAAGGGGAGACCAACAAAGAGATCGCTGGCACCCTTCACATTGCGGAGAAAACAGTGGCTGCTCATCGGGCAAACGTGATGCAAAAACTCAACTTGAAAAATGCAGCTGATTTGGTACGCTACGCCATTCGAGAGGGCATGGTGGAGCTCTAAAACGTGCATTGGGCTCAAACCTGAGGAAACATACCCATTCGGAGGCAAAAGAATAGGGTATTGATCCAATTGATCTGCGGGTGTGAAATGACTATATTTTTCTCTGAAAGCCCCCCTAAGGTGGGACGTCGGGGTCCCACTGTCTGTATAAAGTCCGAAGATGAGAATCTTCGGACTTTTTTTGTGTTTGTGATGTAATATATGAGCAACTATTCATTTATTGAGTGTTTTTCACAATTTAAAGTCGCGGTCAGAATAAACGCAAAACACAATAGAGTGGACATCGCTTAAAGCCCACTGGAATACTTAAAAAGAAGCAATTAAAAATGTTTTTCGTAAACATGAAAATAGTCTTTTTTTCTGTTTTTTCATCATTTGCGTCTCACGTTTTTCGAAACTATATTGCCCGATCTTCTTTTTTGCAAGGCTGGCTTAAAAAAGGCTAGAAATGGCAGTGTCTGAAAACCTTCTTACGCAACCTGAGACTTCACAAGGCACAGCTGTCACGGGCAGGGCTCTGATTATTGGAATGTTCCTGACAATGATGGCAACCGTTGCGGGGTCATACGCGCGTTTTATTCTACACACAACCCGCTTAGATCAGAATCATCTTTCTGTGGCGGCTGTATTCCCAATTGTACTGATCGGGATTTTTCTTTGCCGTACGTTGAAACTAAGGCGCGGTGAAATTGTGGTTATGTTTACGATGGCGCTGATTGGCGCGACAATGCCGACGTATTTTATTGGGAAGTTGATCGCAAACTTTGCAGTGCCTTATTACTTGGCGACACCCGAAAATCAATGGGCAGCTTTTTTTGAACCTTACTTACCCTCTTATGCGGTAATCCCGCCGGGGAATGCACTGCTTTGGTTTTTTGAAGGCCTTCCGCGGGGTGTGGCTATACCTTGGAGCGTTTGGATTGTGCCCGTTTTTTGGTGGTTCTCCGTCATTGCCGCATTTTATGGTTGTAGTGTGTTTTTGATGGTCATTTTGCGCAAGCAGTGGATTGAGCACGAACGTATTGATTATCCCTTAATGGAAATGCCAATGGCCATTATGGAAGAAGATGATGGGCAAGGGTTTTTCTCTATTCCAGTGATGAACAAACCCCTCTTCTGGGGGGGATTCTCGATTACGTTGTTTATTATTTTATGGAATGTGATAGGCTATTTTAGCCCGACGTTTCCAACAATACCTTGGGGTTTTACCAGTATTTCTTTTGGCCGAGAATTCCCCGAAATTCCCATTCGCCTTTATTTTATGGTGGTCGGGTTTGGATACTTTATCAATGTTGATATTGCGCTGAGTCTTTGGGTTTTCAATTTGGCAACCAATATCGAAAATGGCCTTTTTAATCAATTTGGCTTTACTGCTGGCTCTGACGAAGAGTATTCGACGGCCCCTTTGTCGATGGGTACGCAGTCGATGGGTGCATTTATTGTCATTGTCCTGGTCGGTTTTTGGATGGCCCGCCACCACATTGGTGACGTCTGCCGAAAAGCATTTTTAGGCGACGATACCGTTGATGATTCTGATGAAATCGTTTCATATCGAACCGCTGTTTTTGGGTTGTTGGTTTGCTCGTTGTATCTTTTTGTTTGGCATTTGGCAACGGGTATGGAATTCAAAATCATACCCCTCTTTCTTTTTGGGGTGTTGGTGATGTATCTCGGCATTACACGCGTCATTGCCGAAACTGGGCTGATTTCAATTCGTGCACCGTTGATGCCACAGCCTTTGTGTATGTTTGTTTTTGGCACCGAAAATTTGTCCCAACAATCGATGGTATCCCTCACCCTTTCCTACACGTGGTGCAGCGATACCAAGACAACGATTATGCCCGCTTTGGCGCACTCGGTTAAATTGTATGATACGATACGTGCCCAACAGCGACGGTTAATTTTGCCGATTGTCTTGGCTATGGCTTCTGGCGTCTTGGCTACTTTTGCCTATACCATTTATATGGGTTATGAGAATGGTGCTGCAAATTACGGGGGGATTTTTACTGGAGACCTGGCACAATGGCCCTGGAATAATCTGGTTAGCAAACTAAATAGCCCTTTCAGTACGGTTTGGAAACCCTTGGAATTTATCGGCATTGGGGCGTTGGTCACTGGCATTTTGATGTTTGTTCGTTATCGTGTGCCTTGGTGGCCTTTGCATCCCATTGGTTTTGCAGCCGGGCCTGTGTATCCTGTTCGCAATATTATTTTTGGGATTTTTCTGGCCTGGGCCATTAAGACAATTGTGCTCCGCGTGGGGGGGATTCAAGCCTATCGCGCTGGCAGACCGTTTTTTATCGGCCTCATATTGGGGCATTTTATGGGGGCTGGCATATCGTTTGTTGTTGATATGATTTGGTTTCCAGGTCAAGGGCACGGCATTCCGTTTTCAGATTAAGCCGTATTCAATTTTCAATATTTGAGAGGTTAGCATGAACGCGTTTTTCTTTTGGGAGCCCGTTGGTGGTTTGACACTGCAACACAAATGCAACCCCTACGCAGGACTTTTAGCCCAAGAATTGGAAAAGTTGGACATTCGTTTAGAATTGGGTAAATATGCCCTTGAAAAATCATGGTTAGAAGAAAATCGAAAAACATTCGATGTTTTGCACCTGCATTGGTTGCATTATTTTTATAGGCGGGACACACTCGAAAATTCTGTGGCAGATTATGAGAAGTTCGCAGAGAATTTGACCTATGCAAAAAAAGTGCTGGGTTACAAAATTGTGTGGACGTTGCACAATGTGTATCCACACGAACGTCCGTTTCCCCCATTAGATCATTGCGCGCGTTTGCTTGTTTGTGAGTTGGCAGATGCTGTTCTTTGTCATTGTGAGTATGCAAAGGGCATTGCTGAAAAATTATTTCATCGCACGGAAAATGTGCACGTTATTCCACACGGTAACTTTATTGACGCCTTTCCAAATGAAATGTCGCAAGCAGATGCTCGCACGCAGTTGGGCATTAAAGAAGAACAGTTTGTCTATTTGTTTTTTGGAAATGCGCGTGCATACAAAGGCATCGAGCATTTGGTCTCGGCCTTTTTGTCACACGCCAGCGATGATGCGGTGTTGTTATTGATGATGCGAAAATCTTTTGATGTGTCCTATGCAGAGACAATTGAAGCACTTGCTCAAAAAGATAAGCGTATCAAAGTCTTTACATCCCCATTTTTCCCTGAAGCAGATTTTCAAATTTATATCAATGCTTGTGATGTGGCGGTTTTTCCTTTCTCTGAAGTTTTGACCTCTGGGTCGGCTGTTACCGCTTTGTCATTTGGGCGACCTGTTGTGATGCCTCGGTTGGGATGTTTGCCTGAGTTAATTGATGAACAAATGGGTGTACTTTATGATGTGAAGGCAAACGATGGGTTGGGCAATGCTTTGGTTGAAGCGCGTAAACTGGATATGCCAACGGCCCAAAAGGCCACAATGACCCGTGCCTTGGAATTGAATTGGAGAGACATTGCCACACAGTTGGCCGGCATTTACCGCAAATGACATTGATGCGTTTCCCCCAAGATATCCTTAAATC
Organism: Candidatus Latescibacterota bacterium; assembly: GCA_047619225.1. Taxonomy (GTDB): domain Bacteria; phylum Latescibacterota; class UBA2968; order UBA2968; family UBA2968; genus JABIFK01. The sequence goes on along the minus strand of JBLHJX010000045.1, from coordinate 19,293 downwards.
TTATTGACCAATCTGAGCCCCAAAGGTATTATATAGCCTTATCTAAAAACAAACCTGTACAGGTGGTTTTTGAGTATTCGGGTTGTGTGACACGAGGGTGTTTTTTATGAAAGTAATCGGAATTAAATTTGATGCAGTCCACGTCAATCATCGTGGTGATTGGATCTTTGTGCACGTGCTCAGTGATGAAGGCTTGCAGGGCTTGGGTGAGTTACGTGCGGGCAAAAACTATGGTGATCGGGTAAACGCTGTGCGGGCACTCGGTGAAGATTTAATAGGCAAAGATCCTCGAAATATCGAATCGATTGTTGCGGGTTACACACACGGTGGGCGAAGTTGGGATGAGGTTTGCGCGCTCAGTGCTGTCGAACAAGCTCTGTGGGATTTGCTGGGCAAGTCGTTGGGTGTTCCCGTTTACACTTTGTTGGGCGGACGGTGTCGAGACGAGATTCGGTTGTACGCGAATATCAATCGAGCAACCACCGAACGCACACCCGAAGGGTTTGCACAAAATGCAGCAGCAGCCGTTGGGGAGGGGTTTGATGCCGTGAAGTTGGCCCCATTTGACGGATTGCCGGTGGTAGATAGTGCCAAAGAAGCCGAAGTGGGTATTGCGTGTATGCGGGCTGTTCGTGAGGCCATTGGCACTGACGTGGATTTGTTGGTAGATTGCCACAGTCGTTTTACACCCAAGGCGGCGCTGGAAGTTGCGGACGAATTACGAGATCTGAATTTGTTTTGGTTTGAACAACCGACCTCCGAAAAGAGCCTGGAAAATTGTTTAGAGGTTAAAGAAAAATGTGGTTTAACAATTGCCGGAGCAGAGCAGCGATCTTTGCGCCAAGAATTCGCTGAGGTTTTTGAACATAAGAGTATGGATATTATCATGCCTGATGTGACGGTTATTGGCGGGCTTAGCGAGTTGAAAAAAGTGGGCGATATGGCACAGTCTTGGGGTATGCCAACGGCACCCCACGGGCCATTTGGGCCTATTACCATTGCTGCGGGTGTTCAGGCAATGGCAGCCCTGCCGAGTTTTCTTATTTTAGAGTTTGGTTGGGGCGAAGTGCCCTGGCGTAGCCAATTGACCTTGCCAAACGAAGAGATTGTGAATGGCCGAATTCCTTTGTCTGACCGTCCAGGATTGGGTTTTGAACTCAATATGGATTTGGTGAATGAACACAGAGTTGACGTGTAACAAACAGGAGACGAACATGTTCAAAAGTTTAACACCCGGTGCAATTGGTGTGAAGGGCAGTGTCGAAGAATTAATCACCTTGGCTTCACAAGGTGGTTTTCAAGGGTTGGATATTGGCATTCAAGCGGTGGCCGATTTGGTTGCCGAACGCGGTGTCAGTGAAGTCAAGGGTATGTTTGATGCGGCCCATTTGAAGATGGGTGCTTGGGGATTGCCAATAAATTGGAACGGCCCAGAAGACGTCTATCAAGAAGGGTTGCAAAACCTCTCAAAATTAGCAGAAGTAGCTGCTCAAATTGGCGCCCCCCGTTGCGCACAGTGGATTCCTTGTGCATCTGATACACTCAAGTTTCGCGAGAATTTCCGCTTTCATATTCAGCGCCTAAAACCCATTGCCGAAGTTCTCAAAGACAACGGTTGCTCGATCGGGCTTGAGTTTATAGGCCCTCAGACTTTGCGTATAGACAAAACCTATGGGTTCATTTATACCATGAATGGAATGCTGGCATTAAGTGAAGCGATTGGCACTGGCAACGTGGGGTTGTTGTTAGACGCGTGGCATTGGTACACGCAGTTGGGAACCGTGTCTGATCTGCTGGCGTTGACCCCTGAAGATGTGATTCACGTTCATGTCAATGACGCGCCTGCGGGAGTAGATATCACGGATCAGATCGACAACAAACGTGCTTTGCCGTCTGAAACGGGTGTGATTGATTTGGTTGCTTTTTTGAAGGCGATGAGAGATATAGGGTATGAAGGTCCAGTCTCTCCTGAGCCATTTAGCCAACGTGTACGTGAGTTGCCCGCAGAACAAGCAATTGCAGAAACACACGCTGGATTGGATAAGGCCTGGAAAGCTGCGGGATTGCAATAAAGTCGATTTTGATTTGAAGAACAAGCGGGACATTTGTCGCAATCGAAAATTTCGTTGATCACTTGGGGGATGCTGATGGAAGCATTTGTGAAGGACTATATTGAGGGAAATTTGAAGCTGCTTGCAGCCTTAGATGCAAAAGCAGTTGCAGAGGTCATCGCCGAATTTGGGAAAGCCCGTGACAATGACAAACGTATTTATGCCATTGGCAATGGGGGCAGCGCGAGTACGGCTTCACACTTTGTCGTAGATATGGGCAAAGGGGCGTCACTTGGGCGGGAGAAACGGTTTAAGACCATCCCATTAACAGACAACATCGGGTGGATTACGGCCTTAAGCAATGACCTGTGTTATGAGGATGTTTTTGTGGAGCAGTTGAAAAATTTCGCAGAACCGGGAGATGTTCTTTTGGCCATCAGTGGCAGCGGAAACTCCGAGAACGTTTTACGGGCCGTGAAATATGCCAACGAAGTAGGCTGTGTGACCATTGGGTTTACTGGCTTTGAAGGGGGCAAATTAAATGCGATGGTGGATCATGGCATTGTTGTGCCTTCTGATCATATGGGGCGCATAGAAGACATTCACATTATTTTGCAACATATGATCTGTTATTATTATATGGAAAACCAATAATTCAATGGTGTCTGTCCTTATTGTTTCCCTGTTGGTTGGCATTGGGGCCATGGATTTCGAGTTGGGTTATTTTTGGCATTTGACCAAAGGTCAAATGAGTCTGCTGTGGCGGGCAAAGCCCATTTCTCGTGTGTTGAAAGATAAGGATTTAGATCCACAAATTCGAAAACGTTTGGAGATTTTTGAGGGTATTCGACAGTTTGCCAAAGATGAAATTGGTTTGGCAGCTTCCCGCAATTACACAACCTATGTCGATATCGGGCGTGGACCCGTATCATGGAATTTGGTTGTATGTGCCAAAGATCAATTGACACCCAAGCGTTGGACTTACCCGGTAGTGGGCACGGTGCCCTACCGGGGTTATTTTCATCAGGCCGAAGCCGAAGCCGAACGAGACAGGTATGAAGCCGAGGGGTATGACACCTATTTGAGGCCCGTGAGTGCCTACAGTACTTTGGGTTGGTTTCCTGATCCAATCTTGAGCACGATGTTGCGTTATGATGAAGCAGATTTGGCAGATTTGGTAATCCACGAATTGACACATGCCACATTGTGGATAGAAGGGGATGTGACCTTCAATGAGAGTTTGGCCAGCTTTGTGGGTGAGGCAGGTGCGCTGATTTGGTTGGAAAAAAAGTATGGGAAAGATGCACCTGTCGTTCTAGAAGTGAGAGATGCGCGTGCAGACGCTGTGGTTTTTCGGCTGTTTATGCACGAAATTGCAACCCAATTGGATTCACTGTATCAAAGCGATTTGGATCGAGAAACGAAGATCATTCGACGGCAGGCGGTTTTTGAAGGCGCAAAGGAGACCTATTTCACGTTGCCCTTGAGAACCAATCTTTATGATGGTTTCCCGCAATGGGAATTGAACAATGCAAGAATGGCGCTCTATCGGGTGTATCGCGCGCGTACAGATATCTTTCAGCGGGTATATGAAGCAGTAGAAGAACGATTGCCCAATGCGATTGCCGTGTTTAAGAAGTGTGAAACAGCACGGGATCCAGCTGGTTTTTTGCAAGATTGGTTGGCAGCGCAATGAAAGTGAAATTCCCGGCAATTTACGCCATCATTTACAAGGCTGTTGCAAAGATTCCAGAGGGGACTGTCGCTACGTATGGGCAAATTGCCGAACATGTGGGATGTGGGCCCCGTCAAGTAGGCAAGGCGTTGTCGGAACTGCCACCAGGAACCAAGTGCCCGTGGCATCGGGTGATTAATGTGAGAGGCATGGTGTCTATTCGCAGCGGCAATCACGCAGCGCATTATGACCAAGAAGCTCTGTTAGAAGCAGAAGGTATTGAATTGGTAGATGGCAGAGTTGACCTAAAAGTGTATCGATGGGAAACGTGACATACATATGAATTTTATAAAACCATTTTGGCCGTACCTCAAAAACTACAAAGCGCGCATTGCCTGGGGCGTGTTGATGGTGGCTTTGGCACAGGTGGCATCCAGTGCGATTCCTTATATGTTAAAGTTGGCTGTTGATGCCATAGAAGTTGGTTTGGAATCTGAGTCAAAGGATGCCGTGTTGAGTACCGTGGCGTTTTATGCGCTCATCATCGTTGCTTTGGCATTGGTTCAAATGGCGTTTGGTATGGGCATGCGCTGGCAAATTCAGGCGACCTCGCGTTATGTCGAGAATGATATTCGCGAACAGTATTTCAGACATCTGTTGACCATGTCGATGAAGTATTATAGCCAAATGCCTACCGGCGATTTGATGTCACGGGCGACGCACGATGTGAATTCCATTCGTATGTTTTTGAGTTTTGGTATTCGCATGCTTTTTGACGCAGCCATCGCACTGACTTTGGGACTTACTGTGATGTGTTTTATAGATTGGCAGTTGGCACTTTACGCACTGATACCCATGCCGTTCTTGACGCTTGCCATGAACCGTGTTGCTGGGCGCATTAATACGGGGTTTCGTGAAGTGCAAGAGCTGTTTGCCGATATCAGTTCGCGCGTGCAAGAAAACCTGTCTGGCATTCGGGTGGTAAAAGCCTACGTGCAACGTGAGGGCGAGATTGAGACTTTCGAAAAGCTAAATCGGCAATATTTAAATAAGAACAAAAGATTGATTGGCATAGAGAGCATTATTCGCCCCTTGGCTTTTTTGCTCAGTGGCACTTCGTTAATTATTGTGTTGTGGTTAGGCGGTGAGCGTGTCTTGAGTGGGCAGATCTCTTTGGGCGACTTTGTCGCATTCAATGGTTATTTGACCAAGCTGATTTTTCCAATCATTTTGGTGGGCTGGATGATAGATCGTTACCAAAGAGCGATTGCGGCGATGCGTCGCATCAATGCAATTTTAGAAGAAAAAACCGATATTGAAGATGCCGACGATGTGATCACGCCTGAAGAAATTCGCGGTGATGTTGAGTTGCGAAATCTCACATTTGGTTACGACAAAAAGACAGTCATATTGGACAACCTCAACCTGAAAATACCAGCAGGCAGCTCGGTGGCCATTGTGGGGCGTGTAGGATCAGGCAAAACAACACTTGGCAGATTGATTCCTCGGTTGATTCAAGCAGGTGCAGGGCAATTGTTGATCGATGGCATTCCTGTTGAGAAATTGCCCCTCCAGGTTTTGCGTGAAAATATTGGCTTTGTGCCTCAAGATTCATTCTTGTTTTCCGATTCACTGCGCGAGAACATTGCCTTGGGTGTCGTTGACCCCACAGAAGAAGATATCACCTGGGCCATGGAAACCTCTCAGCTTCTGAATGATCTTGGTGATTTCCCACAGGGCTTGGATACGATGGTGGGCGAGCGGGGTGTGACTTTTTCCGGTGGGCAAAAACAACGGACAGCCCTTGCACGTGCCGTGATTCGTCGCCCCAAAATCTTGATCTTAGATGATGCGATGGCCAGCGTTGATACCCACACAGAAGAAGAAATTTTGCGGCGGTTGAAGGTTATGATGGCCGGTCGCACAACGATTATTATTGCCCATCGCATTTCAACGGTGATGGGGGCCGATCAAATCGTAGTTTTAGATGGGGGCAAAGTGGTTGAATTAGGTACGCATGATGCGTTGTTGGCTAACAATGGAACATATGCAGAGATGTATCAACGCCAACAACTCAACCAAGAATTGAGCGAAATCTAAATGGCACAAGCCAGTGTTGATTATCACGAAGAAGAGATAGATGAAAAGCCGTTCGATCTGCATTTGACGATGCGGTTGTTGGCCTATCTGCGTCCTTATATTTGGTGGGTGGGTGGCTCGTTTGTACTCATTTTGTGCACCTCGTTTACACAGCAAATGGGACCCTATCTTTCCAAAATAGCAGTAGATGACCACATTTTGAAAGGCGATTGGCAGGGCCTTCATAAGATTGTTCTCATTCTTGTTGGCATCATTATCATACAATTTTTCTTGCATTATCTCCAAAATTACGTGACCCAAATAATCGGTCAATGGGCGATGTTTGATATTAGAGGGAAAATTTTCGCCCATCTTCAAACGTTGCCTTTATCCTTTTTTGATCGCACCCCCATCGGCCGTTTGATGACCCGCAATACCAATGATGTAGATGCATTGAATGAGTTTTTAACCGATGGCGTAGTGGTTATGTTTAGCAATGTTTTTACGCTCATCGCTATTGCTTCTTTCATGTTTTGGATGGACCCCTACTTGGGTAGCGTTGTGTTGGTTCTGGTGCCGGTCATGTTTCTGGTTACTTTTTGGTTTCAGCACCGGATGTTGCGGGCCTTTCGTATGGCGCGCAGCCGATTGTCGCGCATCAATGCTTTTTTGCAAGAGAATATTTCAGGCATGCCCGTTGTGCAATTGTTCAATCGCGAAACCCGGAACATGAATCGGTTTAAAGAAATCAATGACCGATATCTAGATGCCAATCTCGAGTCCACATTCTATTTTTCTTTGTATTTTCCCATTATGGAGATGTTGGCAGCTGGGGCCATAGGTGCGGTCATTTGGTATGGCGGGGGGCAAGTTCTCCGTGCCGAAATCGAGTGGGGTGTGTTGGTGGCTATGTTGCAATATATCCCGCGTTTTTTTCGCCCAATCCTCGAGATTTCTGAACGGTACGCGATCTTGCAAGCGGCCATGGCTTCTTCTGAGCGCATCTTTGAACTTTTAGACACTCCGTCTGAGCCAACGGGAGGGGCGCATAAACAGGGTCGTATTTTGGGCGAAATTGAGTTCGATCACGTATGGTTTGCCTATAGCGAAGGTGATTGGGTGCTTAAAGATGTGTCCTTTAAAGTTCTGGGTGGGCAAAGTGTGGCCTTGGTCGGTGCAACAGGGTCTGGGAAAACGACCATCATCAGCTTGTTGTGCCGGTTTTATGATATTCAGAAAGGCCACATTCGAATTGATGGTATAGACATTCAAGACTGGAATGTGGAAGCTTTGCGAAACAGGATTGGTATCGTTCAGCAAGACGTGTTTCTCTTTTCGGGTGATATCGAAGGCAACATTCGGCTGTCAAATCGAGATATTACGAAGGAACAAGTTCAGCAGGCTGCCCAAGATGTCAATGCAGATGCGTTTGTACAACAGTTAGAGAAAAAATATCAAGAACCTGTAACAGAACGGGGTTCAACCTTATCGTCGGGGCAGCGCCAATTGCTTGCCTTTGCGCGGGCTCTGGCTTTTGACCCCGATGTATTGATTTTGGACGAAGCGACGGCCAATGTAGATACCGAGACTGAAGTTTGGATCCAGCAGGCCGTTGCGCGTTTGATGCAAGCTCGAACATCCATTGTGATTGCCCATCGGATTTCGACCATCCGCAGTGCAGATCGCATCATCGTTTTACACAAAGGAGAGTTGCGAGAACAAGGTTCCCATGAGGAACTTGTCGCACAAAATGGCATCTACCAGCGTTTGCATCATTTGCAATATGCGTCTGGAAATACGTCACAGTAGAAGGTAAGGTCGCAGGTTTTTCATTGACAAAGGTCTTATATTTATATAGATTTGCCGCTCTTTAGGGGTGTCAAACCGGGGCTTTAATTTTAATACTGGACACCCAGTCTGGGAAAAGGGGAAGCGGTGACCAAAGCCGATATTGTGAATCAAATTGCCGAAGCCACAGGGCTCACCAAAACAGATACATCTGCTGTTGTAGAAGGGTTGATCGCGTCAATCATTCACGCGATGCAGCGGGGTGGGCATATTGAGATTCGAGGTTTTGGAACATTTAAAGTTGTTGATCGGGCACCCCGTACAGGGCGTAATCCGAAGACCGGGGAGGTGGTAAGAATACCCTCTCGGCCCGTACCTGTATTTAAACCCTCACGGGAATTGCGAGCATCGGTTGAAGATGGCCAAGTCGTTTCCGGTACTGCCGGAAATGACGATTAAACTTTAGAGGAGGTGTACCTTGCCAAGTGGAAAGAAGCGCAAGCGTGCCAAGATTGCCACGCACAAGCGCAAAAAACGTCGCAGAAGAGACAGACACAAAAAGAAATAGGGTAGGTTCGGGGTATTAGCTCAGCTGGATAGAGCGCGAGCCTCCGGAGCTCGAGGTCACAGGTTCGAATCCTGTATGCCCCACCATTGTATTTTTGAAGCCATGGCAGTAAGCCATGGCTTTTTTTTGTCGTCACTTGACGATGTCTTGTCAATGGTATATGATCATTTGTACACAAGATTTAGATATAGACCGAAGGCACCTTTATAGCGGTCGTAGATGTAAGTGTTTGTTTTTTTATTGAGTTAATTGTTTTTTCTGCTAGAGATGAAACCTTTTTGGTGCTCTGTAGCATCTAAGAGTTACCCATTGGGCAAGTTTTATTGTTGTTTTGCCGATAAAAAGAGAAAATAATGTTATCTCGGCACAATTTATGCATTAGATGGGGGCATGAGCAAAAAGAAGGTTTGGGCATGGTGTGCAAATACCAGCACCGTTTGTGAATAACCCCTTGTTAAGGCGAGCATTTGTCGCTGGTTCAGACGGCATTTTTCTTGATTCTCTCTTTTGAGACCGTGTCAGAAATTCCTCACACCTGTCGTTTTGGCATCTATTGATTCCATAAGAGACTGGTGCAACTCACCAGCGATCAAAGCGTTTAACATGTGTAAACCTTAATATTGGCGTTGGAAAGTGACAAGTTCCTGGGTAGGATAGCTTCATTACTTTTTGGTTTATCGGGAGGGAGGAATCCCTCTGGTTGCAACAAAGGAGTCTGGAGAGACACGTATGGAATATACCGTGAGCAAAGATCCCCGATCGTCCCGAGACCCGTCGGTGCAGCACTATCTCAAAGAGCTTCGAAAGTATCCCCCGATGACTCGGGAGGAGGAAGAATTTGCTCTCGTAGAGGCCCGAACGGGAAATCAAGAGGCTGTTGATCGCCTCATAACCTCTAACTTGCGTTTTGTCGTGAGCGTAGCACTTGAATATCAAGGGCGGGGCGTACCTTTGGCCGATTTGATAGCCGAGGGCAACGTAGGTTTATTGGAAGCCTTAAAACGCTTTGATGAAAACCGGGGCTTCAAGTTTATAAGCTATGCCGTGTGGTGGATTCGCCAGGCTATTCTCAATGCCCTCAAGCGAACCTCTGCGGTGATCATGCCCGCCAACCGCCAAGAAGATATGGATCGCATGGCAAGGCGTTGGGGGCAGATGACCCAAGAGTTGGGGCGTGTACCAACCTTGGACGAAGTCGCCAAAGATATGAAAATTAGTCGGAAACGCGCTGAACGTGCGTTGCGTTGCGTGCGTCCTGACCTTTCTTTAGAAAATCCATTGGATGCGTCGGGCGAACAAACATTGCTCAATTTGTTAGAGTCTGATGAAGCCAATCCAGATGAATGGGTTGAAAATCGCGATCAAGTCAATCTGGTGACGCAATCGCTGGGCGCTTCACTTGATGATCGCGAGGCTCTGGTCATTCGTTCATATTTTGGTCTCGATGGTCAAGATCGGTCTACATTGGGTGAAATTGGCAATACGCTTGGGGTGACGCGCGAACGGGTACGCCAAATTAGAAATCGGGCGCTCTATAAGTTACAGCGATATTTCCGGCAGCGTGTACCGGGCGGGCGCATTGAAGATTTGGTCTAATACCAGCAAGGCAAAGAGTGGATTCGGAGATTTTTCGAATCCACTCTTTTTTTTGATTTAGAAAGATAGTGAAAAGGGTTGATTCGTTACCCTGAAAGCCTTAGATTTACTCGTGCCGGTTGGCTTTAAGCACTCTGTTTTCAAGACTTGCGTTCGATTTAATGTTACAATAGGTGTTATTGGAGGTTGTTTATGGGGCTTACGTTGTCCCAAGTGTCAAACAAACCAGAAGAGTCGCTTGATTACACACCGCCCCCAGTCAAGATGCCTCGCCGTTCGCCTTGGTTTATTTTGAAGCAGGTGTTTAAAAGAGTGATTCACCACGAATGCACAGGTATTTCGGGGGAAATGGCATTTGATTTTCTGTTTGCCATATTTCCCGCGGCTTTGGTTACGGCAACCCTCATTGTTTACTTGGGCGTTTCTGCCGATATCGTGTCAGAGTCCTTGGATCTGCTGGGCATTTTTTTGCACGATGTTTTCAGACAAATGATTGAGGACAATATCCGGACTCTGGTGGCATCAAGCAGTGGTTCTGGACATGTTTTGACCTTTGGTTTACTGGGTGGGATTTGGGTCGGGTCGAGTGCTGTCTCTGCGACCATTAAAGCCCTCAATAGAGCGTATGGGGTGGCAGAGACCCGGTCATTTCTTCGCCTGCGGTTCCTGTCTTTGCAATTGATGGTCGGGGCTGGTTTGGCCATGATTCTCTCGTTCAACTTGTTGATCATGGGGTCTTGGATAGAAGACCAACTACACCGTCTGCTTCCTTTGGGGCATTTGTTGCCCAATATCATGAGCACGCTTAAGTGGCCTGCCGGTTTTTTATGCGCAGCAGCCATGGCCGGTATGCTCTATCGCGCGGCACCCAATTGTAAACTCCGCATTTTTGAGGTGCTGCCAGGGGCTGCACTCTTTACGGTTTTGTGGTATTTTCTATCAGAAGCTTTTGGAGCATATGTTGGCAATTTTAGCTACTACAACATGATGACGGGTCTTTTGCAAGGGTTTATTGTTTTGTTACTTTGGATTTATCTGACGTCTCTTTTTTTACTCGTTGGTGGCGAGTTGAATGCTGAGCTTGCCAATGGGAAATACGCTGATGCCAACCATGGGGCCTAAACCAACACCCGAGTTTGCAATTCAGATCGCTTCAACTCAGTTTCTTTGTTTCTTTCCCTTCCTTTTATACATATACAAATACCCCAGATTGCATATCTTATGACTCGCATGTTTGCCTCTTTAGGGGCCAAACTCGCTGTTTTCTTTATACAAGTTTTCGATATGTACCGTTATCTCGTGCAATGTATACGCGAGGTGCGGCACCTTTATTTATATCGGCATCAAGTGATTGAACAGTTTTACGCTGTTGGTGTTGGTTCTTTGCCTTTGGTATGTTTAATTTCGGCCTTTAGTGGCATGGCGGTAGCTATCCAAATGGCTTATCAAATGGAAGCTTATGTGCCAGATTATATGGTGGGCAGCATCGTTGTGCGTTCTGTTGTGCTCGTACTTTCTCCCATACTGATTGGTTTGGTTCTGGCGGGGCGTGTGGGTGCTGGTATTGCTTCAGAGTTAGGCACAATGAAGGTTTCTGAGCAGGTAGACGCTTTAACGTCAATGGCTGTTGACCCCGTTGGGTATCTCATGTTGCCTCGGATTCTGGCTGGGTTGGTGATGGTGCCTATTTTGATCATCTTTTCTTCCTTTATTTCTATCAGTGCAGGTTTTATTATGTCAGTGGTTAAGATGCATATTACTGTTGATGACTTTATCAAGGGGATGAAGCTTGACTTTATGATCTATGATATTTTTGTCGGACTTGTTAAGTCGACCGTCTACGGGGGGGTATTGACGTTTGTAGGGTCTTATATGGGGTTGCAAACCGTGGGAGGGGCCCAAGGTGTTGGGCAGTCGGCCACATCTGCTGTTGTGGTTTCTTCAGCTTTAATCTTAATTTTAGATTATTTTCTTACTTTGGCATTGTTATATTGATGATGGAAAAAAAAGAATCTGCAATCATATTTAAGAACGTCCACAAGTCTTTTGGTCCGCTGCATGTTTTACAAGGACTCGATTTGGACATTCCTTTTGGGCAAATCACAACGATCCTTGGTCCCAGCGGTTGTGGCAAAAGCGTGACCCTTAAGCATGTTATTGGGATCTTACAGGCAGATTCGGGACTTATTGAGGTGGTCGGCCATGACATGAGCTCCATTCGTCAAAAAGAGCTCATTAATTTGCGTAAACGCATTGGTGTATTGTTTCAATCATCGGCCTTGTTTGATTCTATGACAGTGAAAGAGAATGTCGCATTTGGTCTTCGGATGCATACCAAAATGACAGAAGCGGAGATTTCTGAGCGCGTACATGTTTGTTTAGACGCGGTGAAATTGGCCGACACCGAAGAAAGAATGCCTGTTGAACTTTCTGGGGGCATGCGCAAAAGAGCAGCACTTGCACGTGCCATTGCAATGTCGCCAGATTTTATACTTTATGATGAACCCACAACGGGCTTAGACCCCAATACATCAAATGTGGTCGGGGAGTACATTTTGAAGTTGCAAGATGAGCTTGATATAACGTCTGTTGTGGTTACGCACGATATGCCCTTAACCCGTCGCATTTCAGACAAAGTGGCGCTGTTATTTAAGGGTAAAGCTGTTGCTCAGGGTACGTTGGATGACATTGAGTCAAGTGGAAATGAAGCTTATCAATTGTTTGTTGATGGCCGACTGGGGTGATGTGGTATGCGTAAACGGGAACATGAAATTATTTTGGGGGCAGTTGTTTTTTTTGCGGCTGTTATTTTGGTCGTTGGAGCCATGTGGCTGTCTGAGCGCTATGCCGGGGCTGCTGGTGGGTATCGTATTCGGGTTCAGTTTGAGAGTGTACCTGGTTTACAAAGAGGAAATGCGGTCACTTTTCGTGGGGTGTGGGTTGGAAAGGTTTTGGGCATTTATTTAGATGATGGGCAGCCCATTGTGACACTGGGATTTGCACAATTTGACGCGTTACCTGTTGATTCAAAAATCATTGTGAAATCCGAAGGACTTTTGGGCGGGCAAATGGTTGAGGTTCTGATGGGCAAATCATCAGAAACCTTTGCCGATAATGCTTTAACACGAGGAGAAATTGCTGGGGGAATTGAACAAGTCATGACGGATGGTGGCGAATTGGTCTCAAGCATTAACCAAGCAATGAATCAGGTGGCCTCGCAGGAGAATTTAATGCATATTAACAACACGATCGCACGATTTGACACCACCACACAGATTTTGAACACCATTTGGGCACGCAATCAAGAAAATTTGAATGTTTTGCTGGATAGTTTGGCATTGGCGTCGGGTGATGCCAGTGGTTTGTTGCGCGAAAACCGTGCTGATGTGCGGGGCAGTGTCAAAAACCTTAAAGATGCCAGCGATCGAATGGCCGTCTTGGCGCAACATATGGAAGAAACATCCGTTGCAATGAAAGAAACGTTTGAAAATCTCAACGAAATTACAAGTCAGGTCCGTGCAGGAAAAGGAACCGTTGGCAAGTTGATCCAAGAAGATGGGGTTTATAAACATCTCGATCGCACTTTGACTTCCGTTGATAGCTTGGTTGAAGATATCAAGCGAGATCCGACCCGATACTTTAACTTTAGTGTGTTTTAATTGTGATTTAACCTGAGGATTTTGGCTTATGTGGAAACTGGCAATATGGGTTTGCATCAGTTTTTTCGTTGGACAGGCACAAGCTGGAGATTTGTCGTGGTATTTGTGGAAAGATGTAGCAGACATCAAATTTGGCGGATTCGTCACAGATCTGCGTGCCATGAAGGTGATTGCTTCTGAAGATGGCAAGGATCGTCGTATTGTGTATGGAGATAAGCAGGGGCAGATTCACGTGGTTCGATTTGACGACGGTCGCTTTCAGGATGAGTGGACGAGCCCCACGCTTCGTTCGGCCATCGCTGAGATCTTTATTGGCGATGTCAATGTGGATAATGAAGTCGAAATAGTGGCTTATACTGAGTTGGGGGACGTTGTCTTTTATCGTTCAAGCGATTATAAGCTCATTTGGCGCAGTACTCAAGACGATTATGCCTCCATTTCGGCTCTGACAATTGAAAATATAGATGATGACCCTCAGTTAGAGCTCGTATTTAGTGCCGAAGAACAGGCCGACATTGCAGGATATCGCCCGATCAACAATCAACAAAATTCAGAGGATGAACGCGCTGCAAGTTTGAGTCGGTTGATCGTCTTTGACTGTAAAAGTCTTTTTGTTGAGTGGCGCAGCGAACAAGGGCTTTGGGCTCAAAGCATTGTTGTGGGTGATCTTGATGATGATGGCGTTTTGGAAATTGCATTGAATACCGGTTTTATTGTCGATGCGACCTATCAGCGGGTCGAGTGGGAATATCCGGAAGGTTTTGGTGAAAATATTGGTTTTGCCGATGTCGATGGAGATGGCATCCCTGAATTGATTGGCGAATTTCGAAGCTCAACGAGGCCTCGCAGGTTTATTCGTATTTTTGATGTCGATTTGCAATCTGAAAGTTTTATGTCTGGGCGCTAAGCTGTGGTTTTTTATTGCTGAGAAAAGTACAAGCGCAGGTATGTCTGTGCGTGTTTTTGATGGCCCAACGAGTTCTTTGCCAGCATTCAAAAATATTCTTGTGTACATTTTGACATCGCATTATTTTATTTTCAAATACCATCAATCTCATCCAGATGATTTCGCCATTTGACTTTTTCATGGCACTGACTTAGCGTTAACAACGCTTGACTATGCTTTTGGGTCAGTACTCCCCGGCCCCTCCCCCCCCCCATATTGGAGGCTGGTTGTGATTATATGGACACTCGTTGCGTTACTCATGGTGGTTGGTGTGAAATATTACACCTCCCTAGAAATGCGCAAACTTGAACGACGACTGGAAACCGTAAAAAATGGTTTACAGCAGGTGAAAGAGCGTCTACACGACGCACAGATGCGGCAAAAAGAAGTACAAAGTGAAGAGTCCAATTTCGGAGATCGAATGCAGACGATGAAGGAAATCATCAACGATCTGCAATTTCGCATGTCGAACTCTGACGATTTGGCAGAAAAATCCATCGCCGACAGTATGCCACCCACAGGTTTTTGACGGGATATGTGTAGCTTATGTTCTGGATCTTTTTGTTTATGTTTAGTGGTGTGATCGGGGGGAAATATTACACGGCCTTGGGTACCCGAAATCTTGAACGTAGACTCAACCGCGTGAAGGCTGGGTTGGACAAGTCCCGCAAAGATTTGCGCGAAGAGCGTGAACGGCAGACATTGGTAGCGGCTAATGAAGAAATGGCTGAAATGCGCGTGCGCTTTATGAAGGAATTGATGCAAGATTTGCAAATTCGTCTAACATCTGGTGGAATGGAACCCATTGAAGTGACTCGGAAAAATGATATTGCTGCTGCTGTTATGCGGTTTTAGTATTGGGCCCATCCTTTACGCTTGACGGGATTCGCGAAAAACTGTAGATTTATCCGCCTCTAATAGAGGTTTGAGGTCGGAGCGTAGCGCAGCTCGGTAGCGCACTATCTTGGGGTGATAGGGGTCGCTGGTTCAAATCCAGTCGCTCCGACCATTTTTAAAAAAATAGTACCGGTGTTTGCTTGAGGGCAGACATCGGTATTTTTATGTACTGCCTTAAAAAAATTTCTTGACTTCGAGTCTTGAATTTGAATGTATGGTTAGAAGCTTGTTTATCTAATAGATTTCAAAATTGAGGAGGGGATAAATGGCTACGATCGAAGATCGTTTGGAACGACTTGAGAGATCGCAAACACGGTATCGATTTATAACTATTGGGTTATTGCTGGTTCTGATTGCAAGCTTGTCGATGGGGCAAGCGAATAACCTTGACGATATTGTCTGTCGAAGCCTGACCGTTCTTCAGGATGGCAAAGTCGTGATAGCCAATGGGACCGTGTCAACTTATTCGCCATCGGGTGAGGCGTTAATTGTACTGAATTCAACGGAAAACGGAGGCGTTTTGACTACCTATTCGAAATTGGGTAAGGCATTGGTCAAGTTAGGCCCAAATGAATTTGGCAATGGTTCTGTGGCTTCCTATTCCTCATCGGGTAATGGATTGGTTAAATTGAGCTCAAATAACTATGGTGACGGCTCTTTAGTGACCTTTTTAGGGTCAGGTAAAAAGGCCGTCGCGATAAGTTCTGTAGAAAATAAAGCAGCGATCGCTGTTTATAATAAAAATGGCAAAGCGAAGGTCTTTAATTGACATTGGAGGGGTGGGAAGAGACCGAACAGGTTTTAGGAGGCAAGCTTCGAGCTTTGCATTAAAGTCTTAAAAAAAACTAAGCCTCGGGATCTTGTCGATGTTTTAGGGTGTTGGTTTAGGTCAAGTCGCTCGGACCATTTTTTATCGGTAGCTTGGGCTGCTTGGTTTTCTTTTAAAAAGAAAAAAAAAGACCGCACTAATGCGGTCTTTTTTTATTGATATGAATCAGCACTTTTAAAGGCTTGCGTGGAAAGCAGTCCAATCGTCTAAGTTATTCAGATTGACAGCATCTAAAA
The DNA here is from genome assembly GCA_047619225.1 of Candidatus Latescibacterota bacterium. GTDB lineage: Bacteria > Latescibacterota > UBA2968 > UBA2968 > UBA2968 > JABIFK01. Next base: position 2,969 of record JBLHJX010000045.1, on the reverse strand, counting down.
TACTGCCCTCATCAGCGATACTCGCTGAACCCAAAATGTCTTTGCGCGTATCGTCTGTATGCAGGTAGCCCTGGATACCGCTGTTTAATTCGGCAACAGCGCTGCTGTCTAAGCTTCCGCCTTTTTGTTCGAGAATCCATTTTTCAAATTCGGGATAAGACGGGATGTTCTCTGTGAGATATGCAAGCGTTGTTTCCCGGTCTAAACCCAATGCATTAAGGACCATTTGATCATAACCCTGGCCACATTGATCATATCCATCAGCAAGCTGGCCTTTGGCACCTAAAATTGCTTTGCACCACAATCGTGGCAAATGCAAAACACCCAAGGGGCCTGCAACGCCAGAACTGATGAGTGGGACTATTCCTGCCATAATGAACCTCCCTTATAAAGTAGTGAATCTATTGTTATTTAGCCAATGTTCCTTTTTGATCGCGGAGACGTTTCCATCGATCAACGGTACCATTTTTATACGTAATGGTCAATTGTGCCCCGATAAATTCAAAAATCATTCCATCACTATGGGTCAAGACCACACGTGCATCTTCTGACTTGATCTGTCCTGAAAGCGCTTCGCCTGAAGTTTCATAAGTTGCATCAATAGGAGCGCCCAACATGCCACCAATATGTAGATTGCCTTGGGCTGTAAAGGAAGTCTCCTGCAGATTGTAAACACCCTCAAAGGCTTGTACGGTTTCTCGGTCTGTGGATATTGTAAAGAGTACATGGGCTTGATCTTTCGTCGTGGGAAACCACTCCAAGACGCCACTAATGCCTGGGGCTACGAGTTCTTGGCCTTGTGCATTCTTGCGTGCTTCTAAAGCCCAACTACCTCGATACTCAGCTTGATATTTTGTGGCATCTGCACAGTGCAACAGCACAATACTGAGTAGTAAAATGAGTCCGCGTGTTCCAATTGCAAACATAATCAATCTCCTGTGAACTTATTTGGTCAATGATGCGCGGATAATTAGGCACGCTGGGCGAGACTTGTCAAGTACTAATCGCGGGTTCGGTTGGCTTTGAGGCTTTGAGGGCTTCCTGAACTGCGGCACGAAGTGTTGCTATCTGGAATGGTTTCTCAAGGACACTGGAAATTTGGAGTTCGGACAAGGCTTTTTTGAATTCGGGCTTGTTCAGGAATGCAGAGATAATAATGGTCGGTATGCCTTCGGGGAGGTTTTCAACAAGCCTAATACCATTCACTTTAGGCATGTTGAGATCGGTAATAACTAAGTCGTATTTTTCTTTTTGTTTCAATATTTGGCTCAATGCCTCAAAACCATCAGGGGCTTCCAATACGTCGTAATCTTTACCCAAGGCTTGCAAAAGCAATGCACGTAGTTCGTCATTGTCGTCTACGACCAAAATGCGGGAACGTTTATTTGATTCCCCCGATGCTGCTATTTCGTTCGCATTTGGTTTGCTTTGTCCGTCTGTTGTTTTGGTTTGTGAGCGTTTGGGATTCTCGGTTTCTGTGTCGGTCTCTGGTTCTGTACCCGTCGGTGGGGCGCCTTCTGATATGTTTACTTCAGATCCGGTTGTCGTCGTATTTTTTGTTGCTGTGTTTCGCGGCTGAGCTGCAGCATCTAAGAGTTGTTTCAACTGCTCATCCGTGATGGGTTTGCCCCCTGCTTTGGCAACTTCCAGAGTCGCCAAATCTTTGTCGTTTTCAAGATGCTTGAGTTCTTGACCGAGAACCTTATGTTCTTTCTCAAGCGCACGCAAAGAGGACTCTGTGCTTTGCAAACGTTGCGAGATCTCTGTCTCTTCAGACTGTGCTGCCCGAATGTTTGTTTCCAAAGCATGCAGGCTTTGAGTGGTGAACCCCTTGGTAGCAATTACCAAAATCAGAACAAAAAAAATAATAACTTCCATGATATATGTCTATGCTTTTCGTTTTTGCACAGCGGCCATACCACGTCGAATGGCCGCATCGCGTTGGTTGGAACTTTTGCCGTCTGATTGTGTGGTGGTCTTGAGTTGTAATTTCTGTTTGTTGAGTGCCGAAATCCACTGTTTTAGGCGGTTCACTTTTTGGGTGAGTATTGGAACGGCGTCTTGAAGTTCTTCTGCCCGGACACGGTAATCGTCCCAGCGTTGGGTTTTGTGATCAATTGCGTGTCGGATATCATCCAATTGGGTTTTGAGGCTTGCCGCGTGGCTGGTGTATCCCAATAGGGTAACTGCGATGAAAATAACACAACCCAAAACAAGCAAACTTGCAATGATAATCCACATAAACGAGGTTCCAGTGATCAAAATTTGAGTGTAGGTGTTTTACGCAAGCAACAAAGTGCTTAAATAGGTGATCCAGAAGAATTTAAGGTGTATTGGTGGGCGATGTCAAGGGAATAAATGGTTGGGATACTGCTTGTCTGTAAGGCTTGGAAGAGGTATACTTAGCCCAAATTTGAGCTTGTACCTATTCGTGAACGAGGGTGAGAAATGGATGAGGAACGCACGAGGCGAGGGTTGCGCGATTATGTAGGGATTACTTTGCGGGGCATCTGTATGGGTGCCGCAGATGTCGTGCCTGGGGTATCTGGCGGGACGATGGCACTGATCACTGGAATTTATGAAGAGTTGATATTGTCCATACGTTCAATCGACGGTCAAGCTCTGCGGTTGTTGGTCAATCGAGACTGGCAAGGTCTGGTTGCTTATGTTCGTTGGCCTTTCTTAGCCGCTCTTTTACTGGGCATATTGGGGGCTATTGCCTCTTTGTCGAAGGCGATTTCTTGGTTGTTGGTTCACGAACCCGTTTTATTATGGTCCTTTTTCTTTGGTCTGGTACTTGCATCTGTCTATACCGTTGGATCCCGTATTCCAAAGTGGGGGGTTGGCGATATCTCGATTTCGATTTTGGCAGCTTTGGGAGCTTATGTTCTGGTTGCTCTGGTGCCAGTAGAGACGCCTCAAACGCCTATTTACATTTTCTTGAGCGCCATTTTAGCCATTTGTGCGAT
>JBLHJX010000044.1:0-25936 GCA_047619225.1 Candidatus Latescibacterota bacterium | reverse complement strand
CATCTTGTATCGCCTGCAAGAAATCGCTCACATCGGCCAAATCATATCGACCATAATTGGGCAACAACCGAACCAATTGCACACGACCATGCTCAGATGCACGCTCCAATTCCCCCCGCCAATCGGCCACTGTCGGATCCAGAATCGGCACAGGCCACACATCTTCAACCGAATCGACAGCCTCAAACAACGTGCGATTATACACGTGTGGATTGCGACACCAAACCGCCGACAAATGCGACACAAAAATATGCGTCACTCCCACATGCCGCAATGAGGGCCACACCTGATCAGTTTCACCTTTTACCGGATGCGAGGGCCATGAGCCAATAAAACTGTTTAAATCAATGATCATATTTAAAATCCACGATTAAGGTTCGGTCGGAGAAAACTTGCGAAGCTCACAACAACTTTGGGTGGTAAGGTTAGCCTATTCGTCTATTCGTCTATTCGTCTATTCGCTGATTTCTTCAACACCCGTCCACTTTGGCAACAACCTCACCGTATTGTTCCACAAAATATCGCGTTTCACATCATCAGATAAATCTGTACCCAGCGTTTTCCCCAACTGCACGGCAAAATGCCGTATGGGTGCATCAGACCCAAACACCACCCGTTTTGCCCCCAACATATCTACTGCCGCCTCCACCATGCCACTTTCAGGGTCACCGCCCGATGTATCCACCACCAAATTGGGACAATCGGCAACGGCTGCCAGACCTCGCAACCCACAACCATTTAAATGCGCCATAATAATCCGAGACATTGGATGCCGCCTTGCCAAATCAGCAACATCCCAAGGAAAAGATTCCCCTTCTAAATTTCCTGTCGTTTTCTCCCAGGCATGTTGTAACACCGGCACATCTAACGCGACTGCGCGTTCCATAATCGGATCCAACCCCAAATCCGTCGCACGCCGAGCCACCCATAGCTTAATACCACACATTCGTCCTTCACCCACACACCGATCAATCTCTTCTACAGATTCATTGGGATACATCGGATTCACATAACAAAACGAGTAAAACACATCGGGTGCAATCTCCTGCATCTTTAAAGCATAATCATTGGCCTCGCGGCACTGATTCATTGTCGGTTCACGAGGCACTGTGGTATGCAATGAAAACAAAACCATCTTCTCCACACCCGACCGTTTGGCCGCTTCGATCAGCAAACGCGCATCTTCTTCTGGCGAATTCACAGCATACATGCCAAAATTATCCAGTGGATGCACATGCACGTCGAATGCAGGAAATGGCGATTTCAATTGCGCACGAAGTTCGGTAAGCCCCATATGCCCAACCTTGACTAAGAGTTAAAAACTGAGTATACATTACAAAGAGGTAGAAGAGAGAAAAAAGGGAGAAGATAAAACCAAGATCTTCTTCCCTAAACCAAAGGTATTCTTTAAACCTTAATCTAACAATCTATAAACCCTCTCCCAAGGGAAAAACCATGGCCATATCAGAAACAATTCAAGAATCCATCACAGGTGACGCATTTTTTCAAATGCAAGACACTGGGCGATGTGAGCTTGTTCAGGGAAGGGTAATAAAAATGAGTCCAGCAAGCGGAAGACACGGCGCAATTGCAATGACAATCGGTGCCCTGTTATACACGCACGTAAAAGCGCACAAACTTGGCAAAACGTATGCTGCAGAAACAGGTGTCTATATTCGGCGCAACCCAGACACCGTGCGTGCACCAGATGCAATGTTCATATCAAATGAACGCGAAGCACAAATCAATGATCCCATCAAATTTATCGATATTGCCCCAGACCTTGTAGTGGAAGTGCTTTCACCTAATGATACTTGGACGGAAGTTGAAACCAAAATTGATGAATATTTCTCAGCTGGCGTACGCTTGATTTGGGCCATAGACCCCAAACAAGAAATTGTCGCAGTCTATCACCCTTCGGGTGAGCGGATCCGCCTTACCAAAAACGATACCCTCACGGGCGGAGATGTGTTGCCTGAGTTTTCTGTCTCCGTCACTGAAATCTTTGAATAAGCCAACCGAAAAGCAAGCCTTAAAACAAACGCCCCAGCACCCTGCTGAGGCGTTTCTTATTTTCGCTTGATCTAATACCCCCAGCCTCTTATACTGTTGCGTCCAATTTCCTTTCTCAAACTCAGGTCGCAAATCCCAATCGCGATAACATAGACCCAACATGATCTTGTAATTTGGGATTTCTTGACCACTCAATTGATAACAGCCACTTTCCATCACACTATGTCAAACATTATCGACCAACTCAATACCGAAATGTACACCCGATTTGGTATTCAATCATCTGACGTTCAAATTGTGCGGTCACCTTATCGTATCTGCCCGCTGGGGGCCCACATTGACCACCAATTGGGATCTGTGACCGCAATGGCCATTGATCAGGCTGTTTATTTGGCCTTTGCGCCATCTGGTAATTCTCAGATGCAATTGCAAAGCCTTACGTTTGATGGCAATGTCCAATTTGACCTCAACACGGTGCCAGACAAACAAGACAGTGATTGGGGCAATTACCCACGCGGAGCGGTTCGTGCCCTACAAGACCAAGGGCATACACTCACCCAAGGCATCCTCGGTCTCTCTGCTGGCAAAATGAACGAAGGTGGTCTGAGCTCGTCAGCTGCCATCGGTGTCGCATTCTTGCTTGCCCTTGAACAGGCCAACAACATCGCCGTTACACCCGAAGAAAACATTCGCCTCGACCAGGCCATTGAAAACGGGTACCTCGGTCTTAAAAACGGCATTCTCGATCAATCTGCCATCTTGCTCTCACGCAACAATCACTTGACCCTTATTGACTGCGAATCGGCCAGCTACGAGCTCATTCCAAAATCTCAATCGATGCCCCCATTCGACATTCTTGTTGCGCAATCGGGTCTTAAAGAAGCGCTCGTCGGCACTGGGTATAACACGCGTGTCGATGAATGCGCCCAAGCCGCAGGTATCCTCTTAGAAGCAATCGGTCGTATCGATCAAAAACCGTTACTTGGCAACATCACATCAGAAGAATACGACACCCACAAAAACAAACTCTCGGGCGACGTTGCCAAACGGGCACAACACTTCTTTAGCGAATCTGCACGTGTGCAACAAGGCATAGAAGCCTGGCGAACGGGTGATCTCAACACATTTGGTCGCCTCATTTCCGAATCGGGATACAGTTCTGTTCACAACTATGAATGTGGCAGCAAACCCCTCATTGATCTGTATCACATCCTCATCGAAACCGATGGTGTTTATGGTGCCCGTTTCAGTGGCGCAGGGTTTCGCGGATGTTGTGTTGCGCTTGTTGATCCATCAAAGTCTGCTGCTGCACTTAAACACATCCACACACAATACCAGCAAAAACATCCTGACCTTGCACAAAATGCTTCTTCCTTTACCTGTCAACCCGACGATGGAGCGCGCATCCTGTGAAAGCCATTATCCTTGCCGCCGGTTATGCCACCCGCCTTTATCCCCTTACAAAAGACTTTCCCAAACCCTTACTCGAAGTCGGGGGGCAAACCATTCTCGATTATCTCATTGACCAACTCAAAACCATACCCGAACTCGATCACGCCTATATCGTTACCAACTCTCGTTTTCACAGCCATTTTACCGACTGGGCACAAAACCGTGCCGCCCAAGCCCAGGACTCTGAGCAGGCACATGTGGGCCTACGCACAGACATCCTCGATGACGGCACCTTTTCCAATGACGACAGACTCGGTGCTGTTGGTGATCTGCAATTTGTGATCCAGGCCCGTGACATTCACGACGACATCCTCGTCTTGGCAGCCGACAACATTCTCCAATTCTCATTGCAAACATTTATCAATATCTTCAAAAACAACCCGAACACACATATCACAATACGGTCCAATCCCGACGTGGAAGACCGTAAACGTCGTGGCAATGCGCGTCTCGGCGAAAACCATGAGGTCATTGAATTCATCGAAAAACCAGAGACATCCATCTCTGAATGGTCCGTCCCTCCTGTTTATATCTATCCAACCACCGTGTTGCCACGAATCAATGAGTATCTCGACAACGGTGGCAATCCCGATGCACCCGGCCACCTCATTGAATGGTTACATAAAGAAGAGACCGTATACGCGCATGAAATTGAAGGTGAAATAATCGACATTGGCAACCACGAATCTCTTGCAGCCGCACGACGTATTTTTGGTGAGGACCAATAGACAGTCACATCAAGTTTTTTTATATTCTAAAACTTTTAAAGAGAGGCAATACCCATGGCAAGCGTTAACATCATCCGTCACAAACCTATCCCCATCTTTTGCGGCACCGCCGAAGTGGTCATCACCTACGACGACAATCAAATCGTTCGCCTCATTGAACCCAGTGGCAACGTGGGCACACAATATTCAAAGGAACTCAGTGCCCAGTGGTTTGGCACCATCCAGAACTTGAACCCTGGCCTCGCGCGTGGCGGTGCAAACTGGGGCGACGTATACAAAACCGACGTGTTATGGACCACACCGTCTGCCGATCGCGATACCTGCGAAGCCTATCGCAATGACTACAACGCTGTTTATGGCCCCATGATCCAGGCCGTAACAGGCTGCAAACTGAAATCGAATCGCATGGCCCGCTTCACACACGCAGAAGGTTTCCCCGACCCAACCGCAAGCTTTGAAGTTCAAATCAAAGCCATCAAAGGCGAAGACATTTCCTTTGGCAATGGCAAAATTGAATTTGGTGCTTGGACTGACCACCAACCCAGCGGTGCATCCGTACAACACACCGATGCCAATGGCAACTTGGTAACCACCCTTGGTGATGACGTCAAACAGGAAATGGAATTTGTGCTCGTTGAACAATACGAGAAAAAACTCGCCGCCGAGGGTGTAGATTTCAAAACACAAACCGCTTGGTTAGAAGTACTCGTTGCCATCGACGATAACCCAGCTGTTACGTGGCAGCGCATTGAAGCCGTCCGCGAAGTCGTTGCGGAGTACTTTGGCGACAACCGCCCAGCAGGCAAAATTTATCCCGTCTCACGCATTCCCAATCTCGATGGCATTGTTGAACCCCAACCCCGTTGTGTCACAGGTGACGTCACAATTGATCGCTCTGGTGATATTGTCGACGGCTTTAGCACTTGGACAGCCATTCGCCGCCAAGGGGTGTCGGAAGTCCTCGTCAGCGGCATCGGTGGTGACAATGCCGACACCCTTCTCAACACCATTGATGGTCACATCAAATCAGCGGGCGGCCAAGGCCTCAAAGAAAACGGCGTCTTCAACAATGCTTACATCGTAACCGGGGCCAACACCGAAGAAAGCCGCGCCCGTCTCGTTACCTTCAACGAACAATTCTCTGGTTACTACACAGGCGTCGCCCCTTCGGGTCGTACCGCTCAGTATTTACCGGGCTTCATGCAAGAAAGCTACATCTGCGGCATTTCAAACCGTGCAATTTATGCGGGATAGACAATCCAGATCAGACCGATTTTAAAATAAAAAAAGGCGCAGGTTCTATCAAACCTGCGCCTTTTAAGCGATAATCCGAATTACATGAACATCTTACAAAACGACAGCCTTCTTTTGCTTCACAATTTCCAAATACCGCACAATATGCAAATAAGAGTCTGATAACTCACCCTCCAATTTGGGCAAGTTATGCCGACCAGATTGCCAAAGACTGTAATTAGCGACAGTCGCGCCTACAATCTTACCCGTCTTGATGGAACGCCGTAAAAAAATATCATCTCCCAAAGGTACAACCTCTGCTTCCTCTGGTTCAAAGGCATCAATTAACAAATCCAATTGATCCTCATCTGTGTCATATGCCAATTCTCTAATCAACATTTTGTGGACGAATCCTTTCAAGTTCAGCATACGGTTCTTGGATCTGTCGTTGAAACCAACTCGAAGAATAAAAACCTACATATGTGCCATCTGTTTGTCTGACATATTTCACAGCCACTCTTACAAAGTGTTCGGCAAAATACCCAGACAAACTTCCTTTTTGATACAATCGCCGAAAATATCGATCTTGCTCAGATGGGCGCGTGTCAGGAAATATAAAATCTGGATCAATTATTGTATTGACAACAGCTTCAAGGAACGGCTTTATTTCGGGATGCTTTAACACATGACGAAGCCAAGCATCTTGGTCAATCATCACTGCCGTTCCTTCTCTATCAGTACCTTGCCAGATCATAAGAAAACTTAGACACAAATAAATGGATTGTCAATGTTTCTCATCAGAGAGACATCCATATATCATCAAATAAAGGAAACAATCATCACCATGAATACGCAACGCGATCTCTTTTTACTCATTGGACAATCCAATATGGCAGGGCGTGGCCATCTTGATTCCACCACGCCTTTAACACACCCCAACATCTCAATGTACCGAGAAGGACTGTGGCAAACAGCGCAAGAACCCCTTCACACCGACAAAGCCACAGCGGGTATCAGTTTGGGCATCAGCTTTGCGCATCAGATATTGAACCATTCGAACAACGCACAAATCGGTCTCCTACCTTGTGCTGTGGGTGGCACGCCTCTAAGCCGTTGGATGCCAGGTAATGACCTCTATGAAAATGCTGTATCCATAACCCAAGCGGCCTTATCCAATGGCGACATACTCAAAGGAATTCTCTGGCACCAAGGTGAAGCCGATTCCAAAGACATCCCCACAGCCAATACCTATGGTGCCCGCCTCACCGAAATGATCGCAACCCTTCGCGCCGAGCTACAAGCCGATCATGTCCCATTTATTTCAGGTGAACTTGGGTATTTTCTTCAAAATCACGAACAGTGTCGTTACTTCACCAAAGTGAACCAAACCCTACGCACACTCAAGCTACCCCTTTATGCGTGTGCCAATGCCAGCGGGCTAAACGACATTGGCGACGACGTTCATTTTGATGGCCCTTCATTGCGGGAATTTGGCAAACGATACGCTCAAAAATATCTCAAGCTATCTCACCATTAATACTTATATTCACTCACCCAAACCAAAACGCCGATCGGTTATGAACCGGCGTTTTTTCTTGTCTTTGCGTTTTAGATATCCTACATCCTCTTGAAACCCCTTCATGACAGACCACCCCAAAGTCGGCTATTTCGAACTCGTTCGCACCAATAGAAACTGGCGTAATCTTTGGCTGGGCCAAATCGTCAGCTTATTGGGTGACTGGTTTAACCTCATTGCCTCCGCGTCACTCATTGCCACCTTAACAGGTTCGGGTTTTGCCATTGGCGGCCTGTTCGTCGTTCGCGCACTCGCCCCATTCCTCGTCAGCCCATTTGCAGGTGTCATAACCGACCGTTACAACCGCAAAAATATCCTGATCGGCTGTGACATCGTTCGCATCTTCATTGTACTTGGATTTCTCTTTGTCAAAGACCCACAATTTGCGTGGGTCATCTACGCCCTCACGGCTCTCCAACTCGGCGTAGGCGGCATCTTCTTCACTGCACGCCGTGCCATCACACCCGACATTGTTGCCCCCCACGAAATTGGCCCCGCGAATGCCTTAGGCTCAGCAACCTGGTCTGTTATGCTCGCCATTGGTGCAGCGATTGGTGGTCTCGTCTCAGGTGCATTTGGTGTTTACACTGCCTTCGCCATTGACAGTGTCACCTTCATAATCTCAGCACTCTTCATTGCCCGCGTAGAATACCAAATCCCTGCCGAAGTTACCCAAGCACGTAGCATCTCCATCCTCCGCTTTCACGAACAATACCTCGATGGTTTGCGCTACCTCAAACACCACCCCGAGATTCTCGCTATCACCCTCCACAAAGCCGCCCTACAACTCACCCTCAGTTCCGGGTATGAAATTGCACAAGTACAAATTGCCAAAGACATCTTCCCAATGGGCGTTGCTGGCGCGATCAGCCTCGGTCTCCTTTACGCCACTTCGGGTGTGGGCAGCGGTTTAGGGCCTATTGCCGCACGCTTCTTCACCGGAGACCGCATCTCACAGCTTCGGCGGACAATCACCCTCGGTTACTTCATCGCAGCCATCGGCCTTGTTATCATCTCAACATTGCACAGCTTTCCCGTGGTTGTTCTCGGAGGTCTACTCCGCAGCATTGGGGGTGGCATCGCGTGGGTCTTCTCCACACAGCTCTTGCTCCTCCTGGTGCCCACCCACGTCAGAGGTCGCGTTTTCTCTTTCGAACAAGCCAGTTTTGCCCTTACCAGCTCCATCGCCGCAGCCACAAGCGGCTTGCTGCTCGACGCCTTTCCCCATCTGTCACAAGTGCTCTTTGGTATGGGCCTCATCACCCTCATTCCCGGTGTCTTTTGGGCTATTTGGTGTTTCAGGCGACCAATCACAGATGACTTTCGTGCGGAATAACAGAAAAAAAGCACCCCTTGACATTGCTATCAAGAGGTGCTATCATCTATTATGCATAAACGTCACGAAAGAACACTCATTGCCATCTTTGCACAGCCTATTTCTGGCAACATCAAATGGCGTGACGTTGAAACATTATTAAAAAGTTTAGGTGCAACAGTCCAAGAACGTGCCGGATCGCGTGTGGCTGTTTTATTGAATAATCAAGTGGCCGTATTCCATCGCCCACATCCAAGCCCCAATATGGACAAAGGCGCAGTGAAAGATGTCAGACGGTATTTAGAAAATTTAGGAGTAACCCCATGATTGAATACAAAGGATATATCGGCGTCTTCAACTTTGACCCGGGAATTGATGCCTTTCACGGCACAGTCACCAACACAAACGATGTAATCACATTCTACGGATCATCTATTAAAGCATTACGCAAAGAAATGAAAACATCAGTCGATGATTATCTGGCTTTTTGCAGCGAACAAGGCAAAGAGCCAGATAAACCCTTTTCTGGCAAAATCATGATCAGAACTCACCCAGAACTCCACCGGCGCATTGCTCAAGAAGCCTTGCGACACCAAAAAAGCATGAATACTTTCGTCCAAGAGATTTTAGAGGAAGCCATTTCCAGCTAATTTCTATCCTTTGATCATCGCCATCACATCATCAAACAACACACCATTCGTGCCCACCGCTTCATCTTCCCAAATCGTCGCTTTCCCTTCCCAATTTGTAAACGTGCCCCCAGCCTCTTCCATAATCGGAGCCAATGCCGCGCAATCCCACACGTTCATCTTTGGGTCAAGCTGCACCTCTGCACGTCCTGTGGCCACCAATGCGTATCCATAACAATCGCCCCACCCCCGCACCAACTTTGCCGCACCACACAACCGCTCTATAGCATCATCTTTGCCATACCGGTTCATATAACTGGTCATGATCACCGTCGCATCCTTCATATCTGACACACTCGACACCTGCGCCCGTCGTCCATTCCACCACGCGCCCAATCCTTTGGCACCACTCAACATTTCATTCAACGCCGGAAAGTTCACCACGCCCACAGCTGGCACATCGTCCACTTCAACACCGACCATCACGCCGTAAAGCGGCACACCGTGTACGAACGACTTGGTGCCATCAATGGGGTCCAGAATCCACCGTCGCCCCGTTGTTCCCTCTTTATCCGCGTGCTCCTCCCCGACAATGCCATCATTTGGAAAACGTGCCTCAATCATCTCCCGCAGCAACGTTTCCGCACCTTTATCTGCAATTGTCACGGGTGACTCATCAGCCTTTTCTTCAACGGCTACACCCGTCTGAAAATGCCGCAATGTCAATCGCCCTGCCTGCCAAGCCGCTTCCATTGCAAAATCCAATATCTCACGTAATGATTCATTTGCCATAAACCCACCTCCAAAATTTCGCTCTGATCAATGATTTCTAAACGCTCCCAATCTACGCGCCCCCCTCTTCCGAGTCAAGTCACACATAATTCGTTTACATAAACAATCTTTTATCATACAAGCGAGGCATTTCCACATTGGAGTTTCACTTGCATTTTATTCCTGTCTCCAACATATTCTATCGCCAACCTAAAAAGGAGACCTTATGGAACACCCCAATCACACCGAACCTATTATTGATCATTTGGCGCACCTCTACAACGACGCGCACCGCTACGTGGCCTGCCGTGCTGAAAATGCACCCGACTTTCTCAAATGGCAAGACGACGCCCGCCCCGTACTCCAACATATGCTCGGCCTCGAAAGCATTGGTGCTGCCTTAGGCGACCACGTCATTCGCGTGGAACTTGGCCCCGTCGAAGACTGTGGCGACTACACCCGCCAAGAAGCCTTCATCACCACCGAACCCCACTTTCGCCTCCCCTTCTGGTATTTGCAGCCCAAAGGCGAGGGCCCCTTTCCCCTGGCCCTCTTACCCCACGGCCACGACAAAAACGGCAAAGACACCTACGTAGGCATTGCCCCAGATGACGCCTTCAAAGAAAAAATCGCAACCGAAGACCGCGACGTCGCCATTCAAGCCGTCAAACACGGCTACGCCGCTATCTCACCCGGCGTGCGTGGCCAAGGCGACATCGGCATTCCCGACATCAACAAACGCCACGACAACCGCGCCTGCCGCAGCCAATTTATGCACGCCCTCTTAGCCGGTCGCACCACAATGGGCGAACGTGTCTGGGACATGATGCGGCTCATCGACTGGGCCCAAGAAGTCCCCCAAATCGACACCACCAACATCCTCGTCATGGGCAACTCCGGCGGCGGCGTCACCACCCTCTACACTGCCGCAGTCGACACCCGCGTCACAATCGCCGTACCCAGCTGCTCTTATTGCACCCTCATTGGCAACAGCGGCCTCATCCACCACTGCGACTGCAACGCCGTCCCTGGCATCTTGCGCTTTGGCGAAATCTGGGACGTCGCCGCCCTCATCGCCCCACGCCACCTCTGCATCGTCAACGGCCAAACCGACACCCTATTCCCCACAGAAGAAGTCGATCTCGCCGTAGAACGCATCCAAGCCCTCTACAAAACCGCCGACGTCCCAAACAACGTCGAACACCACTACGGCCCCGCAGGCCACCGCTTCTACAGCACCCTCATGTGGCCTTTTATAAACAAGGCAAAAGTAAAAATTTAAAACTCGAATACATCCTCTTGGCGGGGTGGGCCGTTGTGCAGTGGGTGGTGTGTGAAGGGGGAAGTGGGTGGCGTGTGGAGGGGGAAGTGGGTGGCGTGTGGAACACGAGGCGGGGTGTGGGAGCAGCGCGGGCAGGTAAGGGCGGTCTCCGCCCGTAAAAACACTGAAGCCCATGAAAAGCCCCACGCAGTGGCCCCCTTCTTTTGGTTCTTTTCTTGGGGTTCAAGAAAAGAACGCGCCGCAGGCAGTCCGCGCAAAAAACGCCGTTGAACCACACAAACTTGGAGCCTCCAAATGGAACACTTAGAAGAAACATCCCCTATCCTCAACGAAACCGAACTCGAATTCTTCCGCCGAAACGGCCACATCATCCGCACCGACCTCCTAACCAACGAAGAGACCCAAGACTTCCTCACCCTCTTCGACAATGACCGCAAACAATCCAAATTCCGCTGGCACCCCTACGGCCACCACCAACACGCCAACTACGACGCCCTCGTCACCACCCCCGAATTTGACCGCGTCGTCCGCCACCCCAAAATCCTCGCCGCCATCGAACAACTCATGGGTGGCCCTGTGTCCTTCGGCGAAATAGGCGCCCGGTATATGGCCCCGTACGAAGGTGCCCCCCACCGAAGTTGGCACCGCGACCGCCCACACTGGCAAGACCACCCCCTCCGAATGGACTACATCCAACTCATGCTCTACCTCACCGACGTCAACGCCGACACCCACTGTTTCTCCCTCTCCCCAGAATCAATCCACGAACCCATCCTCAAAGAAAACGACGCCCAACTCAAACGCGGCAACATCAGTGACATTCACGGCCCTGCAGGCACAGTATGCCTCTTCAACGTCTCAGCCCTGCACACAGCCACCACACGCCCAACACAAAAAGACCGAAAAACCCTGCAAATTTATTATGGCCACCGAAACCACGAATACTTAGCCAACGACTCTGTCATTCCCCCACTGTTCTGGCGCGATCACCCAGACCCAGAAGTACGCGCTTTCTACGGCAACCTCAACGAAGTCACCAAAATTTACGTTCGCGCCTTTGGAGGCGAATAAATACATCCTCCCGTCTATCATCCATCATTTCTTGAATAGAAAGACCTTCAATGCCCAATAAAAAAAACATCCTCATCACTGGAGGGGCCGGCTTTGTAGCAGGCATGCTTCGCGAACATTGGGGTGATACATACCCCCTTCGTCTCGCAGACATCAACCCAGTTGAAAACTTGGCAGACCACGAAACCTTTGTAAACCTCGACATCACCAAACTCGACGACTTTCGAGCCGCCTGCGAAGACATTCACACGGTCATTCATTTGGCAGCAGACAGAAGTCCAAGTGCCGACTTTTACAAAACATTGCTCGATCTCAACATCATTGGCACCTACAATGCCTTTCACGCCGCACACGAAGCCGGTTGCAAGCGCCTTGTCTTTGCCAGCTCAGTGAATGCCATTTTGGGTTACAACGGCGAAACAGCCGTCGAATGGGACGTGCCCATTTTTCCCACAAACGTCTACGGCGCCACCAAATGTTGGGGCGAAGCGCTCGGACGTGTATACTCCGACTCCCACGGTCTTTCAAGCATTTGTGTACGCCTGGGCAGTCCACGTTTCAATCCCGATGAAAAATACGATCCAGACGAACCCCAGATGCTCATTAGCCCAAGAGACACCGCACAACTCTTCCAAAAATGTGTTGAAGTTGAAAACACACCTTTTGCCATTGTTCACGGCGTATCAGACAACAAAGTCAACTGGATGGGACTCGAAAAAACCCGTGAATTATTAGGGTATATCCCACAAGATGGCACAGCGCTATAACCCTAAAAACACACGGTAAATCTCGAAAAAACCGCCAGTTCTCAATGTGAGAACTGGCGGTTTTTTCAATTTCAAGACACCTGCAACGACATAGTGCACATTGATTCACTATAAAATATTTAACTGTAATATTTACAACTATTTACGATGATTCTTTTTTCTTGACTTTTATACAAATGTGCACTATATTTTGGCTATCATATACTGGGGCAAATAAGCATCATCGGGAAGAAGATATCACAGGTAAGGGTGCCCCAGAACACCATAAGGAGGTAGGTATGTTTTCAGATGCTCGTGACCGGCAGCGTATGGGGGAAGAACCCTCTTTGACGTACTATTACAAAGAGGTCGAGCGACACCCACAACTCACCAAAGAAGAAGAAAGATTACTGGCCAAACGCATCACCCAAGGCGATGAAAACGCACGTGATGACCTGGTCAAGGCCAATCTTCGTTTCGTCATCCATGTAGCCAAACAATTTCAAAACCAAGGCCTATCCATGGCCGATCTCATCAACGAAGGCAACATGGGCCTTATCACCGCCGCCCGAAAATTTGAACCAGAAAAAGGGTTTAAATTCATTACCTATGCGGTTTGGTGGATTCGCCAAAACATTCTCAAAGCACTCGAAGTTCAAACCCGTTCCATCCGCATTCCCGCAAACGTCATCAACGACCTTAACAGGTTGCGCAAAGTCGAAGCGAGCCTATCTCAAATGCTCGAACGCGCACCCGATGTTGAGGAACTTTCTCATGAATCTGGCATCCCAACCAAAAAGGTCTATTATACCTTAGACGCCCTCCACAACACAGTCTCACTCGACGGCCCCGTCTACGACGACAATCCCAATACCGATCTACAAGAAACGTTGCCAGATACCCAACACCTGCATCCCGAAGACGCATTCATCCAAGACGCTATGCATCAAGATATACACGCAGCGCTCAACAATTTACCAGACCGAGATCGCCAAATTCTACATCTCTATTTCGGCTTTCACGATGAAGACCAAGCCACCTATCAACAAATTGGTACGAACCTCGGTGTCAGCCGAGAACGGGTGCGCCAACTCAAAGAAGATGCCCTGAGTCGCCTGCGCCATCCGGCCACCAGTCGTAAATTGGCTGCATATTGTAGTTAAGTCGTTCATGTCATCCAAAAAAAGAAAAGAGGCGAAACATATCTGTTTCGCCTCTTTTCTTTTGTATTTATCCTTGCCTAAAGCGCCAAAATCGCACAATATATAACATCGTCAATAAAAGATGGATTCCTTTAGCAAAAGGCTAGGTATGAAAATTATCATTTTAGCAACCTTAAGTGCACTGATTCTCCTTGGTGTGGGTGTATATATTATTTGGAATTTCTCTGAACGTATCAAAATTGAAAAACGCACCTATTTTCGCCTCGAAGACCGTTGGTTTTATGGTTTTTTGGGCTACACCTCTCTCACCGTTACGATCTTCCTCATTCTGGTTTTGCAGACCTCACTCACACAGCAAGAAAAGATACTGTTCAACACCCAAACACGCTTCCAAGATGAAATGAGTGCTTTTCGAGACCGGCTGAGCGAACAAACCGACAAGTTATACAGCCAACTCAATGAAAAAGCCGAACTCACGGGTTCTGAAATTGAAGTTCGCGGCAAACTCAGAAATGAAATGGACCTGCACAGACGCACCCAGGAAGATCTCCATCTCACAAAGAACTTACTCAATCAAGCACAAATACTTTTCCAAAGCACCTACCGTTCTTATGTAGACAGTCTCAATACCGAACGGGCCTTGCACAAATCAACAAAAGATCGTTTAGATCACGAAGCACGGGCCCACACCGATACACGCAACGCACACGATAAGACACAACGCAACCTAAGCAAAGCCGAACAACGTCTCAGTTCACAAGATAGCCAACTCAAAGACCTGAATAAGCTTTTAAATCGCGCACAAGCCAGTGCCAAAAATGCACAAGAAATTGCCAATCAAGCCGCCAAACGCCTACTTCAAAAAGCCGACGAGCACCAACAGAGTCTCATGCTCATACAAGCAACCGCAGACACCATTTTCCAAAAAGTGATGAAACACGCCCGCGTGCCAGGACCAGAACCAACTAAATAAGAGAAATTTCCCTTGATCCCCCTTCGTTTAGCCCGTATCTTAAACGCCAATTGCATACAGCCCTTTATCGTTTGACATTTTGGAGGTACCTGTGGAAAACAACAGGCGCATCATTTTGGTCGTCGGCGCAGCTGCCGTTGTCCTTGCCATTATATTGTATATTGCATTTTTGCCAGAAGGCGAAGGCCCCCTGCAAACACAAAATCCGCGCGTTGCCCAATTAGAGAAAGAGGTTGAGCTCTACACCGCGCAGATCGATTCAATGGATTCGGTCGTTGATGGTCTTAACAACCGGATTGATTTGGTACGCACCCAAATGGACAGTTCACGGGCGTCCAACAAAGTCTTGCTCGCCTCATTGCACCGTGTCACACGAAAAATGCAAGAATACGAACGCCTCTACAAAGAACAGCGTACGGCCAACGATCAACTCCGCAATGAGATCACACAGGTCAAAACCGAGCGAGATCGTTCCCTCACACAAGCTCAAGAACTAAAATCGGCCGTAGACAGCCTCAACAACGAACTCTATACCCAAACCATTAGCCTTACACGCCTCGAATCCACACTCGAAGAGGCCCTTGAAGAAAGCAAAGATCTAAAAAAGACGGTCAATTCTGTGCTTGTTTATGTTGGCACCGAAGACGCTCTCAAACAACAAGGCTACTTGAATACATCCAGATTCATTCGTAAGGGTTACAAAGTGACAGGTTTCCCCGATGTCAACAATGCTCAAATCCTGCGCATTCCCGTTGGCGAAACCTTTACCTTGCAAGGCGAATTAAACGAGCTCTGTGACCGGCACGGCAAACTGGGCAAAGGCGACGAATACGAAGTGAGCAAAGGCGCACAAGGCCAATCCATCATCTCTTTCACCGACGAACTCCTCGTTGGCCAACGCATCCTCGCCGTCATCAAATAAACACCCTCTTTTTACTATCCAATAAAACAAAGAAGCTCGGTGATTAACTCACCGAGCTTCTTTGTTTTATTATGTGCCTTTCCCTGTATCACCACAAATGCACAAATACCGCAGGCCTCACCTTTTGTCCTGTTGGCGCAGTTGAAAGCAGTGAATCGGCATAAGCAGCATCATTCACCATCTGCTCACGGCTGCCACCTTTCAAAAACAAGTGCAAATTGCGGTCTGGCTGCACCACCAAACCATCCACCGTCTTTCGAAATTCACCCGTCTGTAACATCTTTTTTACCGACCTGCCGTCCTCCGAAAAACCCAATCCTTTTGGTGTATAAACAATAACCACATCCCCTTCTGTGGGATCATGATGGTGTACACGCCACACGGGTTGTGATACATTCAAAATCATAATACCCAAACACAACATCAACATCATAATGCCCAAAAACAGTTCCTTGCTCACATCATGTTCTTCGGTCTCAGAAGCAGCGCGTTGTAAAAACCGACCCCGCATTACCCATGCCTCCCATCAAGCGCAGTTTCCCGCATGGCCAACCATTTGCGTTCCAAGTCGGCCATGCGCCCTAACAACACATCAAAAGCTTTACGCAATGGCAAATAGGTGAGCAGTGCAACCAAGGTGGTTTGAAAAGCCAATACCAAGCCGCCAGCCATGTCTCGCAGCACCTTAAACGTTTCTGTTGCTTCATCCAAATTGGTCAATCCCTCAGCCATCAGCAAAATCCCACACACAGTTCCCAAATACCCATAAAAAGGGATGCGCGTTAAGGCACGTTGCCCGGTGAACAATCGATCACCCAACACACCCATCAAATCCTCTAGTGCCTCATCATCACGCGCTTTCAAATCGGCATACCCATCACGACTTTTCCGAATCATATCCACGTGTTGAATGCGCAACATGGTCAGTGTATTTTTTTGCTTTTTCTTATCGTCTTCCATCAACGCTCGATCTTCTCGATCCAAGCGCAACCACAAATGCACCAACAGCATCACATGGGTCAGACTTGCAGCCAAAATGAGAATGTAGGATAACCGCCCCACCCACTCTACCCACCCTACCCCACTGGGCACAAACAAATAATAATAAATAGCAATGCCCGCAACGCCTGCCCCAGCCAAACCGCCCGCAATGGCCCCCATTAAATTGCCATGATCATCTGGTAACCCATATTGCTTTTCATAGCTACACATCGCTTCCATACGCTGCATCAAAATCAACGCACCCGCCATCGCACAAACAGCCCAAAATAACACCGACGACAACAATTCAATCCAATTCAATTCGATTCTCCCCCAGGATACTGCGTCTCACGTCTTATGACAGTGTTCCAATTTGCGATCACATACAACACGTACAGGCCCAAAACGACGGTTGGAATAAGCAAACCCAAACGAGATGCACGCCCTAAAAACCCACCCCCAGCAGACCCTAAACCACCCTCCCCTTCGAGGGTTGATGTACCAGAAATACCTTTTTTGCTATCCCCTTGTGCTTTTTCTTTGGCAATCCCTCGCTCCTTAGGGGGCCTGTAATCCTTTTGCCTTTCCCCACTGCCCCCCGACACAGGCGCCAAACCACCATCGGTTAAATTGGCAGCCGCTTCGCCTTTGAGTAACCGTTTGTCAGGATAAATTAAAGCCAATTGTTCTGCAGGTAAATCCTGTGACCAAGCACGCACCTTTTCCGAAATAGGTTCTGAAATCGCCTCTTTTAAAGGTCCGGCCTTCCCCAATGTCAAACCCACAGTGTGCCCGCTTTGCCCCAGAAACATAGGGATGTCCATCATAGAAACAGATGAACCCTTCATCGTCTTCAATAAATTTTCGCGCCGTGCTTGTAACACTGAGAGTTGCTTTACAAAGTCGTGGTAATTCATTTCACGCTTTTGCGCTTGTTCGGGCCCTTTTCGATCTGATGCATGGGCAACAGCATTTTGGACGGCAGCCTTGTCAAATGCCACACCCAACTCCACAACACCAAACACATTCGTGCCCCAAATCGGTTCTGCCCCCGGAATGTCAGGAGATGAATGTGCATACGTAATGGCAATGGCTTGATCGCCTGCCGAAATCCAACGGTCGTTGGACACAACCACCGGATACAACACCCCATTGGCATCTCGCAAATACAGCCCACAAATAAACCCACTTTCAATCCCATCGGTATCCCAACATCGCGCGCGAATCTGGTTTTGACCCTTCAGATACAGATCAGGTACCGTCACCTCCACAGGTGTCAAACGCGTTTCACCCACCACAAAATCATTCAGCCAAACACGCGCTTCATCATCTCCCCAAAAAATCATAACCAAAGACATACCTTCTGGCACAATACGCTCAGACCGCCCCTCTGGCAGCGTGGGTTTTAAAAGCACTTCATCATCAACCTGGTGCATCACCCGCACCAAACTGTCAATACCCGCCGAAACCTGATTATACTCACGCCGCAGTTCAAACAGCTTCTCATCTGCCGCATGTGTGTAACCAAAACCAATCGCCAAAATAAAACCGACGATGAGTGAGTACTTTATCAAATCATACATGGGCGAGGTGTCGTTTCGTGTTTTTCGTGAAAGGGTGTTGGCCTGTGAGGTTCATGTTTTTCGTGATTTAATAATCAGCAAATGACCCATCATCTTCATGCCAAAACATCCCACGCAACCGATGGGTATCATCCCGAATCGCTTCAATGGCATCATCATCCATATCCACACCCAACCCAGGTTCCGTCGGAAGTTCCAAAAAACCATCTTTAAAAACCAAAGGCGTTTTGAACAACCCCTCACCACGCCGATGCCCCCCTTCACAAATCAACATATTGGGAACGGTTGCCATAACATGCACCGACGCTGCCACACCAATTGGCCCAGCAGCATTATGAGGGGCAACAGCCATATTGTGGATCTCCGCCATGCCTGAAATCTTCTTCAGTTCCAACATGCCACCACAATGGCGAATGTCGGGCTGTAAAATCGCACACATCTCACGCTCAATCAACTCGCGAAACCCCCACCGCGTCAAATGCCGCTCGCCTGTTGCAATGGGTACCGTGGTCGAATTGGACAACCCCAACAAGGCTTCGTTGTTCTCCGGGTGACAAGGTTCTTCCGCAAACAAAAGACGAAATGGCTCCAACTCCCGCACCAAAATGCGCGCCATAGTTGGGCTCAATCGCCTGTGTAAATCCACTGCAACATCCACCTCGTCACCAACCGCTTCTCGCACCGCAGCCACACGCGCCACCATAAAATCAATTGTCTTGGGTGTATCTACAAACCGAACAGGCCGAGGTGTCGCACCCATTTTTACCGCTTTAAAACCTTGTGCAACAGCCTTTTTTGCATTCGCAGCACATTCTTCAGGGGTCGTCCCTCCTATGCCCGTATAGACCCGAATACGATCCCTCACCTTTCCCCCCAACAACTGCCACACAGGCATCCCCACCTTTTTCCCAAACACATCCCACATCGCCATTTCAATGCCACTCAATGCCCCCACCAACACCGGCATGCTTCGACTATAACTCGACCGGTACATCGTCTGCCAATGGGCTTCTATTTGCAGAGGATCTTTGCCCACCAAATAAGTCGCCATATCGTCCACCGCCTGCGCCACCACCCGCCAATGCTCATAGTTCATGGGTTCGCCATACCCAGTAATGCCCTCATCCGTAAACATCTTCAACACCATCGACCGACCCTGAATCGGAATCGTCTCAAACCCTGTAATCTTCATAATAACATCCTTTTGAAACCTCGTCCGTGTGATGTTACTCGCATTTCTTCTGTGGTTGCATTTGATCTTATTCTTTTGGATAATTCTTCTGCGCCGCCTGAATCACTTCCGCAATCTCACCCGCAAATCGAATCTGGCTGTCATCTTCAGGCGCATACCCAATCACCCGGCGCGCATTGTCAATACTCCAAAATCGATGTGTATTGCCACTAATACCAAAAAATACTTGAAACGGAATGCCATTTTCGTCTTCGATATTTTCCGTTTCTATACTCTTAATCACCATTTGTGCCAAATCCCGCCCACTAAAATAAGCGCCTAACTCTCGATGCATTTTCTTCAACCCACTGGGCGATTGCCCAGGTTTCTCATTGGGCGACGCACCTTCCATTATACTTTCTCGGGGTGCCCCAATGCGAATCTGCACATTCTCCAACCGTTTGCCATCATTATTTTCACCCGTTGCATACACAAACCCCAAATGCTCATAGGTAGATTTTGCCCAACCATAAAAATTATCTGACAAGGGCAACATATCGGTTGTCGCAAAATCCAACTTATCATCCCAAATCAAACGTTCATAAAAATCACATGCATGATTTGAACTCATCACCACCATGCGCTTAACACCTTCTTCCACGCAGGTCTGAAACACATTGTAACACATACGTACATTATCCGACTCTTTCCAATAATCCGTATGATTGCTATCTACCGTACCTATAAACCCACTGTGAACAACCGCATCAACCCCACTAAAATGGTGTCGATACGCATCCCTGCTCGTATTCGTCAAATCAACAATCTGAACCCCTTCAATCTCTTCCTCCGCTCGATTGCTCGTCCTTACATCCAACAACGTAACATCATATTTTTCCCGCAATTGCTTCAACATCCGCCCCACCACATACCCCGATGCACCAGTCACCACCACTTTTTTCTTTGCCATATCATTAGATTCCTGTTTTTTAAAATAGATGACTCGTTGATTCGCTGATTCGCTGATGACTCGCTACGCTCTTTAAGGCTTCGCTTGTCCCCTGATTCATCAGTCCACGACTTCTTCTTTCGAATAACGCTTCTGTGCCTCCAGAAGCACCTCAGAAATCTTATCTGCGAACTTCACCTGACTGTTGTCTTCTGGTTCATAGCCAATCACCCTTTGTGCGTTCGATATCGTCCAGAAATTGTGCGAATTGCCACTGATGCCATAAAAAATCTGAAACGGCACACCATGCGTGTTATCAATATTGCCTGTCTCAATACTTTTAACCACCAACTGCACCTGATCTCGCACACTTAAATATGCACCCAACCCACGGTGCATACTTCTCAGGTTATCGGCACTTGCCCGTTCCATATCCGTTTCACGCGGTCCCCCCACGCGAAGTTGCACATTCTCCAACCGCTTGCCCCCATTCATCCCACCTGTGGCAAACGTAAAACCTAACAATTCATAAGACGCCTTTGCCCAACCGTAATAATTATCAGACAAAGGATAATCATCGGGTGTCACAAACTCTTGTTTGCCCGCCCAAATCAAATTTTCATAATAATCTGCCGCATGATTAGAACTGATCACAACAGCCCGAGACACACTTTCTTCAATACACGTTTGATACACATTAAACGCCATATCAACATTGCTCATCTCCGCCCAAAATCGATCCGCCGGATCTTTCGCCCGCGTAAAACCACAATGCACAACCGCATCTTGGCCTTTAAAATGTTCCCGGTACACATCCCGATCTTTGTTTAACAAATCCGCAACCACAACACCCGCAACTTCTTCACCATCACGCCTTGTGGTCTTCACATCCAACACCGTTACATCATACAGCTCCCGAAGTGCAGGCAACATCCGCCCCGCCACATACCCCGTCCCTCCCGTAATCAAAACCTTTTTCTTTGCCATACAACCGTCCCTTTCGTGTATACGTTCAAAACAATTATCTTAATTCTTCCACGCTCATCTGTGTGATCTACGCGCAGCTCCGCTGCTTATTGTAGGCTACGCCTGTGCCGTGATCGCATCGACCAACGGATTAAATATATACTTCTCTGCGCCTCCCCAAAAACCTTCCCCCCAATTTTCTTGCCCCAACTTGCCACCATTGCGAACCACAATCAAATCCAAACTTGGAATGACCAACAGATGCTGGTTCCCAGCACCAGCACCCCCATAGGCATCCTTTGGAATATTTGGCCAGACCCCATCAAAATTGGTCCACCAGCCCAATCCAGACCCCGGTTGCGGATTGCCATCTGGGCGATCAGGCAAAGGGGTACCTGCATATGCCACCACCTGATCGACATGTTCGCTGGGTATAAGTTGCGCGCCCTCCCAATCCCCACGCCGCAACATCAATCGCCCCACGCGTGCCGTTGCCCGCGCAGAAAAAGATCCCCCACCCCAGTTCGCCACCAAAGGCAACCCATTTACATCATACGTTTGTCCATATCCCACAGCCCATTCATCTTCAGCCACACCCATCGCATCCATCACCCGTTCTTTTAACAGAGCCCGCACATCTTTTTGCGGCAAACTCTGAATGGCCGCAGTGACACAATAAGACAACATCGCCATACCCGGGTTGCTATAGGCATATTGCGTACCCGGTTCAAAAATAATCGGCGCCTCATCTCGCGACAATGTAAACGGATCGGGATCTTTGCGCCAAAAACCACCCTTCCAAGCTGGCAATGCCATATGATCACTCGATACATCCCGCCCATCGGCCTTGGCCCTTTCAATATCAGCCTGACTCAACTCCGCATCTTCCACACCCGAAGAATGCGTCGCCAAATGCCGAATCGTAATCTTAGACCGTACCGGATCATCCCGCCACTCCGGCACATACTCACAAGCCAAATCATCCGCAGCCATCACCCCCTCCGCCATTGCCACCATCAACGACACGCCCCCCACAAGCGCCTTGGCCAAAGAAGCCGTCCCCTGCTTCCGATCAGCCGCCTGATCCTCAGCATACCACGCCAGCACCACCCGATCCCTCCGCACCACAAACAACGCCTTCGTCCCCCGCTCAGCCAACTGATCTCGCATCCCCCCCAATCGAACACTATCCATCCCCACATCTTCAGGTTCTACCCCCTGCCAATCAAACATATCAATCTCCCAATCAAGGCAAAGCCCATCAGTAAAACCAATCAAGGTTTTCCGCGCCAAATGGTGCTACACCAAATCAAACGGCTTTTCCGTCTTAACAAAATTCCCAAATCGATCTTCCCCCCGCAACACAATAGGTTCCCATGCCTGCTTATGCGAATTCAAAACCGCCTGTTTTACTTCTGGAGGAATATACCGCACCGTAAGCGCACACCGCCGCCGATTGGAACGATTCGGATTACTCGAATGAAACAGCTGCCCATCATGCACCGACATTTGCCCCGCCCTTAAAATCACATCAATCGCTTGTCCGTCATCCACAAATTCATCGGGAATTTCTTGATTGATACTCAACAAATTCCCTTCACGCGTCGATTTGCTATGGGTGGCAATGCCCTTTTTTTGTGACCCAGGTATAAACCGCATACATCCATTCTCTACATCCGCATCATCAATCGCAATCCAAGCCGTATGTGCAATGGGCGGTTCCAACCCCCAATACGTAATGTCTTGATGCCACGCCACGAACGCCTGGGATTCAGGATCGGCATATTTGCAAAAAAAGTGCGTAGATAAAAGCATCACATCCTCACCCATCAACGCTTGCATCACATCCACCACACGCTTGTCGGTTGCCAATTGCCAGATAAATTCTTCATCAAAATGCCTCGACTGCAATCCAACCTGACACTTCTCCTTACCTTCGCGCGCCTCTAAAGTATCAAACGCATCCCGATAGGCCCCAATCTCTGCATCTGAAAATACATCAACAGGGCTTACAAAACCTTGTTCGTCATACGTTTCTTTCAAAGAATCGACAACCACCATAACCAGACCCTTTCAAAATTCCAACTGAAATATTATACATCCATTCGAACCACAAGTGTCGCCATACGCAATCAAGAACAAGGTGAAACCATTGTATCCTCTTCTTTCTTCTTCTCACGTCTCACGCTTTTTTATTACATAAAACTATGCGGAATCATCTCCCAACGCAACCGCTTTTCCAAGCCATCATCTTTCTACTTTCATCTCACGGTTTTCAAATATATCTTGCCTTCGTATTTCCCCACCCTTATCCGTGTCCATCTGCGGTTGCATTTGTTTTTCCAACCTATGGAGTCCCCATGAAAATCACCAAAGTCACAGCCATTGTCTTGCGCCTGCCCAACGTCACCGCCGATTGCGATGGTACACAAGACACCTGCCTTATCCGCATTGATACCAACGAAAACATCACGGGGTGGGGTGAAGTTGATTCGTGCCCCTCAGTTGTCAAAGCCATCATCGACGCCCCCTTATCCCACCAAATTTGCAATGGCTTGGCCAATGCCCTAATGGGTGCGGATCCACTCGCACTGGATGTTTGTACGCAAAAACTCGACAAAGCCGCCAATTATTACGGCCGCACCGCTGTGGGTGCCCATGCCATGGCCGGCATCAACATTGCCCTTTGGGATATTGCGGGCAAGGCATACAACCGCCCCATTTACCAACTCTTAGGCGGTCCCCATAAAACAAAATTCCGCGCCTATTGCTCCATCCTATTTGGGGATACACCCAAAGAAACGGGAGAATTGGCGCGGAAACATGCCGATATGGGTTTTACAGCCATCAAATTCGGCTGGGGACCAATGGGCCAAAACGAAGAGAATGATATCGCTTTGGTGCGCGAAGCCCGAAAAGGGGCAGGGGATGACATCGACATCCTCATCGACGCAGGCCAAGTTTGGGATTGGAAAACAGCCCTCAAACGCACCCACCAATTTCTCGAATACCGCCCGTTTTGGCTCGAAGAACCCCTTCACCCCGAAGACATATCAGGGTATGCCCATCTCACAGCCGAAAGCCCCATCCCCATCGCCACAGGGGAAGCCGAAGCACGCTACACCGACTTTGAACGCCTCATCACCCAAGGTGGTTTGGATTGGATACAACCCGATCCAGGACGTTGCGGTATTTCCAACTTTGTCGAAGCTGGCCGCATGGCCTATCGCAACCACAGCAAAGTCGTCAACCACAGCTTCAAAAGCGGCATTACCATTGCCGCATCGCTCCATTGCCTTGCAGCCGTTCCTCACGGAGACATATTCGAATTCTGCATGGCCGACTCACCCCTTCGCCACGACCTCACCCACGAATCATTCAACATCGACAACGAAGGTTATGTCCACATCCCCAACGCACCAGGACTCGGCGTCACCATCAATCAAGACACAATAGACAAATACCGCGTGGCATAAATGTTCAAAATGCCTTATCCATGAGCAGATCTTATTCCAACACCCCACGAACCCCACCACCCGCACTTTCCACGGGCCTGTGAATCACCACATTCTTCCCATCTTGCACACCTGCTTCATATGCTTCAGTAGCACGCCCCCCGCCGCCCTGTCGCGTTTGTATTTGTGGATTCACATAACGAAAATACGCCTGCAACTGCGCATCGCCTTTCCATATCAATGCCTGAGTTTCTGCCAACGATTGCTTTTGCGAATCCAATTTCTGATAGAACCCAGCCAACACACCAGCGAAATATTGCTGGCGTTGTCGATTATTTTTCACTTTTCTCTCAACGCGATAAGCCTGCCACAAGTCATTCAAAACGCGCGTCAAATAATCATATACATAAGCCGCCATATCCAAGTTTTCAGGTGTGCCATATACCTGCATCACCGTGCCCGATTGATCGCGGTGTACCTCATAACTTTGCACCCACAACACCTCAACAAAAAAGAACCGGCCCAAAAGCGAACCCAGCCAAAGCTCAGCCGACGTGTGTCGGCCCTTCACTTCACCTAAGCATCGCATTTCAAACCGGCGTTTTTGATCCAAAGCCACCAAGTCAATATTGTACTTCATCAACAACTGATGTGCCTTTTGCATCGCAGCTTGTGCTTCATTTTCATTGGGGCTATTGGCCAACGAAAGCACTTTTTGTAACAACCGCAAAATGCGATCATCTTCTGTCACCGCAACATCCAAATCATCTTTGTGGGCACGGGCTTGCGGGCTACAACGCAATTTTTCACATGCCGACCGAAACGACGCACCATGGGGATCTTCATGATGAATCTGAAGCACCTCATCCACATATTGATGCGCCATTTCATGCCGCAACGTATCCATCACGGCCAACCACGCGTCGCGTTGAAGGTGCACATCAGAAATGGTTAACG
>JBLHJX010000043.1:0-26012 GCA_047619225.1 Candidatus Latescibacterota bacterium | reverse complement strand
CGTTGGGCTGGGGGTTTGTTTACGAGTTCTTCTGGTGAACCCACAGGGTCTGGAATAGGTGCATTGGCGTAGAGGTCGGCCATATCTTCGGGCGGATCGTATGGGTCGTGTGGACCCGGGAAACTGATCCACGCCGCGAAGGGCTCTTTGCCATTTTGCTCAAGCCATTGGGCGGCTTGGTCGCCCACGAAACCGTCCACGTGAAACTTTCGGTCGCGTGGTGTGACGGATGCCCCAAGGTTTTCATAGTATTGTGGGAGCGTCGTCGGGTGAGGTCGGTCGAAGCCGTGTGCTGCGAGAAATTGGACGTGGTGATCGGGCAGGTAAATGTGTCGTTTGTCTTCGGCCATAATGCGTTCGTCAAAACCTTCGAGAGAATCCCAAGGATTGAAGTGCATTTTGCCAATGGCGGCCGTGCGACGACCTGTTTGACCAATGATTGACGGCCAGGTGGGCACGTGGTTGGGCAACCAACTGCCGTTGCCCAGAACGCCGGTGACGGCCGGATATTGGCCACTCATCATAGATGCGCGACACGGTACGCAAACAGGAGAGGGTACTATACAGTTTTCAAAGACCATTCCCTCACGGGCCAAACGATCAAGGTTGGGCGTTTGCATGAAGTCCAGGCCGTAACAGGGGAGGCTGTCCCAGCGTTGCTGATCTGTGGTGATAAAGAGTAAGTTGCGGGCCATAAATCCTCCAAAGATGGAATCGCTTTTGGAACAACGCCCAAGATAGAGTGCGCGAAACAGATTTGCAAGTCTTTCTGTTGGGCCAAGGGAATAGATCGAACCGAATTTGGATAAAATAGAGTTTTTGAGAACATACGTTTCATAAATCCGTTAGGTGTACACACCGGCAGGTTTTGCAATGAGGACAGGCAACGCATACTCAAGTTTTAACTCCTTTTCTAAGTTTTAATGCCGGTTATTTAGTTTGGGACTTCAAGCCGTATTCACCATATTGGTAGGATGTTGCTACATGGTGTCTAGCAATTTATTGTTATTGAGGGCAATGGTGTAGGTCAATGAAGATTGAGAAAATACAACTGCTGGTTGTTTCTGGGATGCTATATATGTTGATTTATGGGTGGATGACCCATATGTCGCTAGGCGTACCCTCCCTTTCTGTTTTTATAGGTCTCTATTGTGTTGCATTTGCTGTTTATGCTTTGAATGTGTTTTGGGTGCTTCGAAAACCCGTTGAAGATGCAGGCAAAGTCCTGGGCGTGATCCTTGTTTTCGCCGTGCTGTTTCGCCTCATAGCATTGCCCGGAATCCCTTTGTTTGAAGACGATATGCACCGTTATTTATGGGATGGGAAAGTTTGGGCAAGCGGGATTAATCCATATTTCTATCCGCCAGATGATTTTTTTGTTGAACATTTGCGCGATGAAAATTGGGTTGGCATCAATTTTAAATTTGTGCCAACCATCTACCCACCCCTTGCTCAGTTTATTTTTAAGGGCGCATACCTTCTGGCCCCCAATAGCGCAGTCTTCCTAAAAAGTGTTTTCTTTTTATTTGACTGTGGGATTATTGGTGGGTTGGTTTGGCTGCTGAAACGACGGAATCTGCCAATATCTCATGTGGTGATATATGCTTGGAATCCTCTCATCATTAAAGAGTTTGCAAATTCTGGTCATTTGGATGTGGTGTGTGTCTTTTTTGTTGTGTTGTTCTGCGCGTTTGTTTTGAAAGACAACCGGGTATTGGCTGCTGCTGCATTGGGGTTGGCTATTTTGAGCAAGCTCTATCCCCTGGTGCTTTTGCCAGCTCTGCTTCGGTATTTTCGGGTTCGAGATTTTGCGATGTGCCTTGGTGTGGTTCTGTTGGGTTATTTTCTGTTTTGGGATGCAGAAGAGCTGGTTTTTGAAGGTTTGGGTACCTATGCCAAACATTGGGAGTTTAACGACAGCGGGTTTTTGGGGCTGCATTCCCTGCTCGCTTTGTTTACCGATTCATCATATGTCGTCGCCAAGGTTCTGGTCATTCTAGGTCTGGGTGGCTTGGGACTGCATCTGGCGAGTAAAATGCAGCGTGAGGGTGCCGATGTTTTGTATATATGTTTTGTGATGTTTGGTGGGCTTTTGCTGTTTTCACCCACAGTGGATACATGGTATTTGACGTGGATTCTGCCATTTTTGTGTTTTTTTCCGCGGATAAGTTGGTTATTATTAAGTGGCACCTGCATCATGGCCTATTGTTATTTCTGGCAAGATCGCGATTTTTGGTGGATGAGGGTTGTGGAATATGCGCCTTTTTATGTATATCTGGTCTTAGAGTACACATCCGAGTCATTTTCAAGGGTTTTATTTTCTTCAAAGGATAGTCACGATGAAACTTGTGAATAGGTTGCGTTTGGTCTTGGTGGTCGTTTTTCTTTCTATTGGGTCCCTGCCCGCACCTGGTTTTGCAGGGGCCTGGACGCAGGCAAAAGGATCGGGCTACGTGGGCATCAGTTCCGTGTGGACACATTTTGCCAAAGTCAGATTGTTCGATGGCAGTGAAAAGGATGTGGGTGAGGTCAACTTTTATAGCCACAGCGTCAATTTCGAACATGGGTTGCTCGATCATCTATCCCTTCAAGCCTCGTTCCCTTTTGATTATGCCACACGAACTGGCAATGCTGCGATTAAGGGGATGGGTGATGGTCGGATCGGTTTTAAGTTTCGGATTTTTGATCAGGACGATGCTTTGCCTTTAACGCTTTCTATTGGTGCAGAGATAAAAGTTCCGTTTTCAGATTATCAAACCCGTGCACTACATGCTATTGGAGATGGACAAAAGGATCTCGAACTTCGTTTGATGGCTGGGCGATTTGTGCCCCTGGGTGCAATAACACACTATGTGAGCCTCGAAGGAGGAACACGTTTGCGCGCGAATGGGCCAGGAAACGAGGTCCTGGCATATTTCGAAATCGGTAGTTTCTGGACAAATCGGTTTTCTACGCGTTTTTTTGTGGATCATGTGAATTCGCAAAGTGGTGTTGGGCTTGAGTCTCCCGAATTTCATACATTGCGAATTGCCCAAGGTGGGCCGCCTTTTCCATATGTTCAGGAAGACTTTACCAAGTTTGGTGCGGGGTTTTCCTTTGGCCTGACTTCTCGGGT
The DNA here is from genome assembly GCA_047619225.1 of Candidatus Latescibacterota bacterium. GTDB lineage: Bacteria > Latescibacterota > UBA2968 > UBA2968 > UBA2968 > JABIFK01. Next base: position 22,897 of record JBLHJX010000043.1, on the reverse strand, counting down.
AGATGTCGCGGTATTTGGGAGTCAAACAATCGGCGAACGAAATACGTCGATCGATAGCCATGTGGGTGCAGCTTTCGGATTTTCATATTAGGGGGCGTATTATGAAATGGTTTTGGGTAGCTGTTTGTATTCTGGCTCTGTACGTAACCCGTGACGTCGCATTTGCGTCCGGCACTTACAGTCCACCACGCGCGCCCAAGCAGTTGGGTGTGTCGGTAGAACAGATCGAGCAAGGGAAGCAACTCTTTGCAGGTGAGAGTTTGATAGGGCCGAGCGGACAGGCGTGTGCATCGTGCCATTCTGCGGGAAAACCGAACCCTCTGAAGCGTTCTAACCTTAAAAAAAAGACCAAAGAATTGGCAAATTTGATTAATGTTTGTTTGACGGATAAAAAGAGAGGTGCAGGAACAGCCTTTCAATTGGGTGATCCTCAACTTATTCAGTTGGGCACGTTTCTCATCGCGCATTATCGCCTGAACAAGAACGATGTCCAATATCTTAAAGTGAATAAACAATCCTACTAATCACGGATCAATGCTTGAAGAGGTTAGAGTTTTGGGAATCGCGTCTTCAGATATGAGAAAGCTTGGTTGGAACCGGCTATCGGTCAAATTTCCTTTGTTGGGGATTGTGATGATTGGTTTAAGCCTAAGCGTGCTGGCGGTGTTGCTTTACCAGGACACCCGGTCAAATTTGGAAGCAAGTATCAGCAGAGAATTGGTTGGCATTGCTGTAACTGGATCGATTATGATCGATGGAGACGCACACGAAGATATATTTTTAACGGGAGATGGCATTGAAGGCCGTGACGTATTCGAAGACATGAAGCAGACACTTCTAGTGATTCAGGCAAGAAACTATTTGCAAAAGCCCATCTATACCTTGAGAAAATGCCCTGACTTTGATGAAACGCAAGAGATGGAGTTTGTGGTAATGACCAATCTGAATGATCATGGATTGCCCTATGTCGGAAACCGGATTGCGATCACACCCTATGTCGTGCAAGTTTATCAAACAGGTGCCCCTGTGGCCACGGCGCTTTATACCGATGTTGAAGGGACTTGGCTCTCCGCACTTGCACCTGTCAAAGATTCCGTTGGTGAGGTGGTCGCGGTGTTGTCTATTGACCGAGATGTTGTCTTTTATCAAGAAGCACTACAACGCGCAAAGGTTGGAATATTTGGTACCGCAGGGGTTTCCCTTCTCTCTGGAGGAATTCTTTTTTACGTGTTAACGCTGCCCTTGGTAGGACGCATTCGGACAGTTATGCGTGGTACCGAAATTGTGGCCGAAGGAGATATGGGATATCGGATTGGGCTTCAGGAAGCCGACGAAATTGGTCTGTTGGCCGATTCTTTTAACCTCATGACCGAGCGCTTATCTACCACTGTGGTGTCTAAAGATTATGTCGAAAATATCATTCTTAGTATGAGCGAAATGTTGATTGTGATGCAACCTCAAGGGAAGATCGGGTCGGTCAACTTTGCAATCCGAGAGCTATTGGGTTATACAGAAGTAGAGCTGGTGGAAATGCAGATTGGGTTGATCTTTGGTGATGAGGAGACTTTTCCGCTAAAGCACGCAGAGATGGTGCAATTGAATCGGGATGGTGTTATTCGAAATGTAGAAAAGATATTGTACACAAAAGATGGCAAGCAGGTTCCTGTACTCTTTTCTGCCTCAGTGATGCGAGATGACGCGGGCCAGATTCAAGGCATTGTTTGTGTGGCCAAAGATGTTACAGATTTAAAAAAGGCCGAAGAAGAGATTCAAAGCCTGGCGAGATTCCCATCCGAAAACCCCAATCCAATTTTGCGTGTGTCAAAAGAAAGTATCATCATCTATGCAAATGAACCCAGCCAACTGATACTCTCCTTTTGGGATGTTGAAGTTGGACATGCCGTTCCAGTGTCCATTCAAAACCTTGTCACTGAGGTTTTGAATACAGGTGAAAGCAAACAGATAGAGCTTCAGATCAAAGACGAGTTTTTTGCATTTGTGCTGGCACCGGTTATTGAAAACGATTATGTCAATTTCTATTCTAGAAAAGTTACCCAACAAAAACTGGCAGAACTTGCGGTTATAAAAAGTAAGGACGATCTTGAGGTCGCCAATTTGAAACTCAAGCAGACCCAGGCGCAAATGGTACATTCAGAGAAGATGGCTGGGCTTGGGCAGATGGCTGCGGGCGTAGCGCATGAAATCAATAATCCCATGGGCTTTATGATGAGCAACTTGGGGACGATGCAGAGTTATGTAGAGACATTCAAGAAGGTTTTTGAGTCGTATGACCGCATGGCGAAAGTCATTGAGACCCGAGATTCTCTGGCGATCCAAACGAACCTTAAGGAAGTTGAGGAATTGCTCGATCAAGAAGATCTAGACTTTATCTTGGACGATGTGGATCAATTGTTGACCGGTACGCTTGAGGGTGGCACTCGGGTGAAGGAGATTGTGTTGGGCCTTCGGAATTTTGCTCGTCTTGATGAGGCCGAGGTGAAGGAGGCGGATATTAATGAAGGTCTTGAGTCGACGCTGAAGATGATTAGGCACGATGTGGAACAAAAGGGCACAGTGCATAAACACTTTGGAGACTTACCCCTTATGATGTGTCATCCGGGGCAGTTGAACCAAGTTTTTATGAATCTCTTGACCAATGCCGCACAATCCATTGAGAAAAAGGGCGATATCACCATTGTGACTGAGGTGGTCGACGACCACATTGTGGTGCGCATTTCAGATACGGGGCAAGGTATTCCTCCGGAGAATATCAAGAGGTTATTTGAGCCATTTTTTACGACCAAAGCGGTGGGTAGTGGCACGGGGCTGGGGTTGGCGATTGCGCACGGGATTGTTGATAACCATCACGGCACAATTGAAGTGGATAGTGAAGTGGGGGTAGGTACGACATTTGCGATTCGATTGCCATTAAAAGGAAGTGCTCCGAATGTCTGAGTCTGTCGTCCTTTGTGTAGATGACGATCCCCGTGTTCTTCGTGCACTAAGGCATGAATTACGCCCGGTTGTTGACACTCTTATTCATTGCCAATAGTGGTGCCGAAGGCCTGGAAATGTTGCGTGCAAATGATGTATCTGTGGTGGTGTCAGATGTGCGTATGCCTCAGATGACGGGAACAGAATTTTTAAAGCGTGTACACAAGGGGTGGCCCGACACGTTTCGGGTTTTGTTGACAGGATATGCAGATATGGAAACGGTCACTGCGGGTGTTAATGAAGCTGAGATCCATCGGTTTTTGGCCAAACCGTGGAATCAGGAGGAATTAAAACTGCCCGTGACTATGGGGTTTGAACGGGAAAACTCATTCGTGAGAACCGTCGACTGATTGAGCAACTTGAAATAAGCAATGTGCAATTGAGAGATCTCAATGATCATTTGGAAGAACGGGTCACTGAGCGCTCAGAACAATTGGAACGCGCCTATCGCGACTTGGAACACGGTGAGAAACTTTCAGCCGTTGGGCGTCTGACCGCTGGGGTGGTTCACGAGGTACTCAACCCCTTAACGGTTGCTATCGGGCGGCTGGATATGATGAAGATGTACGCCAAACTGACTCCAGATCACCAGCGAAATCTCGATATTTCGACGGAACAGATTTTGCGTGGCGTAAGGATTTTGGACAATTTGAGGGATTTTTCGAAACAAAAAGAACCCCATCGCGAATCTGTAGATCTCAATGTGCTTATTGGCGATACAGTTGAGTTGGTAAGCTATGAATTACGCAAAAAAGGTTTGGGAGTCATCAAAGAATTCGGCAGTTTAAAATTGATTCAAGCCGATCTAGGCCAACTTTCACAGGTTTTGCTCAATTTGACGAGCAACGCAATAGAGGCCATGTCTCATGGTGGCCAACTCAAGGTGCTCACGCGGTTGGAAATTGAGGAGGGCCAGGAGGGGGTTTCTCTCTTTATTTCTGACACGGGCGAAGGCATTCCCGAAGAAAATCTGAGTCGCATTTTTGACCCCTTTTTTACATCTAAAGATGACGGTACGGGTTTGGGTCTTTCGATTTGTTTGGGCATTGTCGAAAACCATGGGGGCCGTATTTTTGTTGGAAGCTTTGTTGGTAAAGGGACAACCTTTCGGATCTGGTTGCCACTAAAAGTCGACGTTTGAGGTAGGGGATCTAAGTGAGCTGACTTAGGATTGTGTTATGACGATGAATCACTTCTATCGCCGTTTGCATCTTTACTTTGCTTTGGCATGTTTGCCGTGGATTTTGATGTACGGCATCAGTGCGATTCCAATGGCACACCCCGATACCAAAGATGGCTTGTACGATAACAATCCCAATTTATGGGTGAAGCGCTTCGAGAGGCCCTATCACAAGGTGGTGCCCGAGAATTTGTCTCGATCAGATTTGCAGGTGTTTGGCGCTGAGGTACTCGAAGATTTGGGCATTGTGCCGCAAAGTCGATCTGGTGCCTATCGGTTGCGACAGGAACGCATCACGGTTTATGCGTTTGATTTCTGGAATTATACCCGCATCATATATGAGACAGACAATCAGTTGCTTCGGGTGGAAGATAAAAACTTCCGGTGGATGCATCTTTTGAGTGGGTTGCATCAACGGGGTGGGTTCGCGCAAGGTTCTTTTCTCAATAGCGCTTGGGCTGTGGTCGTTGATTTTGTCGCACTTGGTTTTATCCTATGGGTTGCCTCGGGGTTGTATATGTGGTGGCATCTTAAACAAACCCGAAAATGGGGGTTTGTTGCATTGGGTAGCGGGTGCGTTTTATTTGTTCTTTTTCTGTTCGTTTTATAGGGTCAAGCACATTGAAAATGTTTCGGTGTAGCATATGAAGGGCAACGCTTTTGGGCGTGTGCCCTTTTTGTTTGTTGTGTGCCCCAATACTGTCTATCTTGAATACCCATTCTACGATGTCTTTTGCCCGGAGGGTTTTGCTTTATGAATCAATCTGAAACAGTCAAATTGCCAGCACATTTAGATCGGTTGACAGATACTCGGTTAGATTTGCGCCGTGTGCAGGGCATTGTGCCCGTGGGAAAAGAGACCTTGTTTGTGGCTTTAGGTGGGCGTGGGCGCGATTGCTTTTTTAGGTTGGCGTTAGACGGGGGCATGTTGGCGCCTATGGGGGTTTTTGATTCTGTGGATGCCATTTGGCCAGGTGACGACACGGGGGCATTGGTCGAGGCTGAAGGCGCGATTTGGCGCGTGGGGTTGGATGGGCAAAAAGGGCGTCTGATTTCATTGCCAAAGGGTGCAATTTCTTACGATGTTAAATGGAGCGATCAAGGTTTGGTGGTGGTGGCGTTGGTAGATCACCAGGCGAGCCGAAGTGGTAAGGGTCCTTGGTTTTATCCTGTGCCGCGCGGAAAAGTAACCCTGTGTCGTTATGCCTCAACTACAGGTTGGCACGATCTAACGGAGGTGAATGCGGGGTGTGGTCGGTTGAGCATGTCTGCCAGTGGACAGCGGATGGTGTGGCGAGAAGCTCTGAACGTGGTGCCAGAAGAAGCGCAACGGGGCGAGTTGTTTGGATACGATTTGGCAGAGGGCAAAGTAAGGGCGTTAACAGAAGGGGCTGGGAAAGTAAAACGGGTGATCATGGCCTCCGATGGGAACTCTTATATTTATGAGGCCAATCATGAAGGTGAGCGGCCCATTACCACACATACCGATTTGTGGTGGATGACTTGGGATGGTACTGAGCAGGTAAACCTGACAGAAGGGGGGCGTTGTATCGACCACTTTGGTTGGGGGCCTCGGGAAAAGACGGTTTGGATTTCGTTTATTGAAGGCGTAGATCTGCAAACGGAAGTGTTGGCATTGGATGGTACTCCCGAAGGGTCGTTTGCCGATTTGGATGCTTCTTCATCCATTGCTTGGATGGCGGATGGTTTGGCGGTGTTTGAAACAGAAGATGCTGAGCGCTATCCCGCTATTTGGACGGGCACACGGCGCGTGCCTTTGCCACAGCCCGAAAATTATGAAGATTTGCAGGTGACGGACTTAGAGTGGGTATCTTCCGACGGTTTGCGTATTGCAGGGGTGTTGTATGAGTCAGAAAATACAAGGGGTATTGGGCCCTTGCTGGTCAATGCGCATGGTGGGCCCGCAGCACCCGTTGAGAATTTAAGAAGTGACGCGGTAAGGCATCGGCACTTGTTGCGTGCAGGGTACCGTGTGTTTCGCCCCGCTTTTCGCGGTTCGTTGGGATTTGGAGACGATTTTTCCCAGGGCAATATTGGGTGCCAAGGCAAAGACGACTTGGCGGATATTATTACGGGCATTGATTTCTTGGCCCAAGAAGGACTGGCTGATGTTAACCGTGTGGGCATCTTTGGTGGGTCTTATGGGGGGTATATGACGTTGCGTGCTTTGGCGATGTCAGACCGATTTCACGCCGGTGTGTCCCTCTATGGTTTTATTGATAACCGCCGTATGACGCTTGAGACGGGTGATTTTACATATGAGAATGAATACATCGCGCCGTTAAGTTGGCCCCTTACAGATGCGGCGCGTAAGAGTGACGTGTTTCCGCATTTGGGAGGAATATCGGCGCCGTTGTTATTGATGCATGGAGACGCGGACCCGATTTGTCCGGTGTCGGAATCGTTGGTTACTTGTAGAGCATTAGAGGCACAAGGTGTGCCTGTTGGATTGGTCGTGTATCCCGGCGAAGGACATGGTTTTAGACGACGGCGCAACCAGCGCGATTGTGCGCGTCGGATGCTGGCGTGGTTTTTGAACTATCTTCCGACCTAAGGGATATGTTAGGACATAATTTAGGACTCGGACAGAATGGGTATATAGGGCGTCCTTCAAAACATAAGTGGCTCAACTTTTCGGATAGTGATTGTAATCTGTCATATCAAATGGTTTGGATGGTTTTCCCCAGCCAACCCCAAGTTCTGAAAACAGTTTCTTTTGTTGAAAACTAAGATCAAGCATATCATCCATCTCGTGAACGACCTGAAAAATATCACCTTTGTTATTTACCGTTTGAATATGATCGGTTGAGATGGTTGTGATGTCAGGGCAACTTTCATGTGCGCCGTTGATGCAAAGGGTTTGTGCACGGGCCACTTCGGGTGGGCATTGGGCTTCAGCGTTGTTGCGCAACACATCAATGGCATTGTGAAAAGGACCATTGTGATCGCGTAAATTGCTTTCGTCAAAGTTTTCTTGGGTGCCGTCGGCATACCGAATGCTGGCACTGCCACGGGTCCATTCAACTTCGCCCTTTTCACAGTCGAGCATCATAATGGGGTTGAAGTTTTCGCGTGTTGAATGGGAAAGACCGATGATAACTTCCACGCCATTGGCGATGATGCGCATCGATGCGGTGTCAAAGGTTTGGATGTCACGGGCACGGTAAAGTTCGGCTTGTACTGTTTCTGGAACCGCTGAGGCGTGTTGGGATGTGCCACATAAATACATGGCATTGTTGACATCGTGCGCCATGGCATTGTTGATGGGGCTGTCGAGTACATAGGTTCCGTCATCTAATTGAAGGCGACCAGCCCAGCCATTTCGATTGTAATATGTGCTGCCGCGTGGCCAACCGCCTTTAATGCGAACGGCATTGAGTCTGCCAAGGCGTCCTTCGAGCAGGCGGGTTTTAATGGTTTGGGTACTGGGTGCGTAGATTGATTGATAGCCGATGAGAACTGTTTTTCCTGTTCTGTTTCTGGCATCAATTAAACGGTTGGCATCTTGGACGGTGGCTGCGATGGGTTTTTCACATACCACGTGAAACCCTGCTTCAAGGCTTTGGATGCTAAGTGGCACATGGTGGTGGATGCCAATGGGCAAGGTGATGTAATCGACACCCCCAGCCGCAATCAGGTCTTCAATGCGGTCATAAATGCGCACATTGCGCGTGGCAAATTCGGCGAGTTTTTCGGGGTGGTTTTCGGGGTCGATGACAACGGCAGCATCTAAGCGGGCACGTCCCTCTTCTTCAAGGGCTTCAATCGCTCGAACATGCATGCGACCAAAACCTCCAATGCCGACGATACCAAATTTGACGGGTTCCATAAAAGCTCCTTAGTGGCAGAACAAGCAACTACAGGATGAACACAGATTGTCAAACCAACGACTGTAAGCTATTTGAAATGGGTGGGTGTCTGAATCTGCCCACCAGATGATCTATCATGACTGAGGCAACACCATAGGGCGGATTTTAAGGAACGAAATTCTATATCGCGAAGCAACAACTATTCTGGATGGATTGGAGAAGATATGAAGCATGAGTTGGTGGATGACCAGGTTTCGTTTTTTCAAGAAAACGGTTTTTTGATTATTGAAGGTTGCTTGGATGCCGAAGAGTTGGCGCAATGGCGCCGGGTGACCGAAGAGGCTGTTGCACAGCGATTGGGATCGGATGCATTGAACAATCAACAAAATCCCGACGCGTTTTATTCTCAGGTTTTTACGCAGTGTTTGCGCTTGGCTGATATCCATGACGAGATGCGGGAATTGGTTTATGATCGGCGCATAGGCAAAATGGCGGCGACCCTTGGGGGTGCAGAGGGCATGCGAGTTTGGCATGATCAGGCACTTTTTAAACCGCCATTGGGAAATCCCACAGCCTGGCATTTGGACAATCCATATTGGTCTTTCTCGTCCAAACAGTCGCTTTCATTTTGGATCGCATTGGATGATGCCACACCTGAAAACGGGTGTATGTGGTATGTTCCTGGTTCACACAAGGAAGCAACCTACGAAAATGTTGGCATCGGCCAAAATCAAGCCGACTTGTTCAAGGTTTATCCGCAATGGCGTGAGATCGATACGGCATGTGGCGCTTGTTCTGCTGGGTCGATGGTGTGGCACAATGGGTTGACCGCACATGGAGCCGGTGCAAATATGACACGACATCCACGGCGGGCGATGACCTGCGCATTTATGCCTGATGGTGCCACATTTAATGGCAAAAGAAACATTTTGCCTGAAGACTATATCAAAACACTCAAAGAAGGCGATGTGTTAGAGAACGATGAGCAGAATCCTTTGGTGTGGCACAAATCTTGGGAGGATGCATCGTGAGCATTTTGATGGGGTTATTTGCGTTTAGTTTGTCCGTGTTCTTGGTTGCCATATTTTTGCCATCTGTTCGGGTGCGCAGTTTTGGCAGCGCGGTCACTGTGGCTGTTGTTTATGGTGTGTTGAAGTTTTTTTTGCATTGGGTTTTGGTTCTTGTATCCTTGCCGTTTATCATCATTACGCTGGGTTTGTTTCTCATTGTGATCAACGCTTTTTTGTTGTGGTTGACAGACAAGTTGATTGACGGTTTTGAAATTGATTCGGTGGGCAGCACCCTTGTGGCTTCGGTGCTGATTTCAGTTTTAGACATTGTGCTACGCTGGGTTTTGCCCTGGGTATGATGCATCGGTGACCTTAACGGAATTTGATAAGGAGTAATTGGATGAACAAACCCAACGTTGTGGTCATTATGTGTGACCAAATGAAAGCCACCGCGAGTCATTTGTATGGCAGCACATTTTGTCAGACGCCTTCAATGGAACGGCTTGCCAATGAGGGTGTGTTGTTTAAGCATGCCATTACACCGCATCCCTTGTGTGTGCCTGCGCGTATTTCATTTTGGACGTCGCAATTCCCACATTCGCACGGGGGGAGAAGAAATGAGACTTTGATGCCACCCGATGCGGTGCATGCTTTTAAGCTGTGGAAAGAGGCGGGGTATCATTGTGGGTTGATCGGGAAGAATCACTGTTTTGAGACGGATGAAGATTTGGAGCTGTTTGATACCTATTGCGAGATTACGCACGGGGGTATCCCAAAAGGGAGGGAAGAAACGAAGGGAATGGATTGGTTTCGAACGACAGATCAAATTCATGAGGGGCATGCCACAAGGCGGAATATGCCAAAGATCACGAATCAGTTTTCATACGCGGTGACAGATTTCCCACTGGAAGATTATTCAACGGGATTGGTGTGTGGACAGACGGTTCGGTTTTTGGAGGAACACCAAGAAGACCCATTTGCACTTTGGGTCTCCATCCCTGATCCGCATGCACCCTATGAGTGCCCGAAGCAGTATGTTATTCCTCCAGATGAAGTGGATATGCCGCCTTGGCGGGATGATGAATATACCGATGGGACTGCATCTGAGCGCAATAGAGCCTTGCACGCAATGATTGGTGTTGAGGGTGATCCACTAGAAGAGGTCAAGGCGTGCGTGGGTGTGTACCATGGCATGGTGAAGTTCTTAGATGATGGCATTGGCCAAATCTTGGATGCGTTGGAGCGATTGGATTTGCGCAAAAATACGATTGTCGTGTTTTGCTCGGATCACGGTGATTACTCCGGTGAACATGGGCAAGTTGCCAAGGGCGGGGCGTTTTACGATTGTTTGACACGCGTGCCTTTAATTGTATCGTGGCCAGGGCAGGTGACTCCCGGTGTGGTGGATGAGAGTATGGTGAACTTGATCGATATTGTGCCGACCGTGATGCAATTGCAGGGTTTGGACGTGCCCAGATCTATGCAGGGCGAAGGTTTGCCAAGTGTGACGGATACAGCACCGAGAGAAGCTGCGTTTTCAGAATACGGTGCGGGGGGGCCGGCCTTTACGATGGCCGACCTGGAAACGTTCGAAAAGCCCTGGGGGCGCCGTGCTGTTGGGCAGTCTTTGAGGTGGCGAGAAGCAGAAGGACGGCGAAAGATGGTGCGCACAAAAGACTGGAAATATGTGCACGATCCGATGGGTGATAAAGATGAGTTGTATGATTTGGTGAATGACCCGTGGGAATTATACAATGTGGTGGGTCGTTCGGAGCATACAGGCGTGTTGGCCGATTTGCGTTTGAGATTGGCTGATTGGAGCATTGGCACCGAAGACGCCAAACCCGTGCCGTTGCCATAATTCGTGTAGCGCGAAGCCTGGCGTATACGTTGTTTTTGTTTTTAACGGGTTGAATTTTTTCATCAACCATTTGGTTTAGATAGATATATAGTTAAGAAGGGAAGGCAGATACTTGCAGGATCAGTGTATTAGAATTTATTATACACGTCTTGAAAAGATGTAAAAAATTAAGTTGACATGCCTAAATTAAAGTGTAGTTTACCGGTGATAAAAGGTTTTATCACTGATCATGTGGCTTTTACTTAGGAATCCAAAAAAGATTATTGGTGTCGGGGATGATGTCTAAGGACTGCTGATTTGCAGATTTCGGGGGCAAGGAGGCATATTGTTCAAAGCCGGGGTTAGATTAAGAGATATCGCCGAGAAAGCTGGGGTTTCTGTTTCTACGGTGAGTTTGGTTTTAAATGAAAAAACAAAGACGGGCAATGTAAGGATTAGCGAAAAGACCATTCAGCATGTGCGGCAAATTGCAGGGAAAATGGATTATTTCCCCAATCTACCGGCACGCGCAATGCTAAACGGACAAACCACAATTGTAGGGTTGATTTTAGAAGAAATTCGGTATTCAGCCTCCCAATTACCCCTGATCCAGGGTATTTCGGAGGTACTAAAAAGAATGCATTACAGTTTGGCCACTGGTTTGGGGACCAAGGGTGATGTGGCGCTTGAAAAACAAGAGATTCAAATGATGAACCGCAAAGGGTTCGATTGTTTGATCATAGAACCCACTGTGGGCTTTATGGGATATGCCCATCGAGATATTTTTCGGGATCCTAATCGGGTTATTTTAATTAATCGCCCATCTGTTGCTGGGCTTTCATCAGTGATGATTGATCATATTCACGGTGCCTATTTGGCCACCAAACATTTGTTAGACTTAGGACATCAACGCGTGGCTTTTGCTGGCGTTCATTGTTCTATTTCAGAAATCGAATCGAAATCATATGAGGAGATCGAGCGCACATTGTTCAGGCGTTTTTTTGGGTATTTAAAGGCTGTTTCTGAATACGATGTGGTGCCCGTTGTTGTGAATAATCCTGAGGAGATTTTCGATTTGGAGGAACCGGTTACTGGGGTTTTTTGTGCCAATTCTTGGGGCGCGGCTGATTTGATTGGGGTTTGTTGGGATCGCGGAATTCGTGTCCCTGACGATTTGTCAATCGTTGGGCAAGATGATGCGCGAGAAAAAAGCTTGGTTAGGCCGAGGTTGACAACGGTAGATGTTCGTCCGTGGGAGGTCGGGGGGCTTGCAGCCGAGATGGCTTTGGATGCTATGAGCGGCAAACTCGTAACGGACAGGGTTTTAGAGCCTCGGTTGATTGTGCGAGAGAGTACAGGCCCCGTGACACAAAAACACACAAGCAGTCGTTCTGAATCTGTATGGATGAAATTGGCCAACCGGGCCTAAAAAAAGCCGTTAGCCTGCAAACCTTTTGGCGAGGGGCAGACTAACGACTTGATGAGAGGTGTTGTAAGGAGGCGCAGTGCGTCTTCTTGCAACCCCAATCGTGTTTAACTAAAACCGTTTGACACTTTTTTGTCAAGCCTAAAATTTTCAATACTTAACGCTGAATTTACATCAGAGGTGTACGATGGATGTCAAGTGCCTTGATCACTGTTTGACGGAAACGGAGCGTCTTGCTTTTGAACGCGATGGTTATTTCATAGTAGAGGATGCGCTGCCTGAATCTTTGATTGACGATGCCGAGGTTGCGGCTGATCGCGTAGACAGCGCATTCCGAGCGCAAGAACAGATTGGCACCTATGCGCGATCCAATGTTCTGGATTTTATTGGCGAAGACGATGTGTTTTTAGACTTGTTAGATTGGTATAAAACGTTCCCGAAGGTTTGGGGGCTTTTGGGCTGGAACGTTCAGCTTTATCACACCCATCTGGTGGTGACACCGCCAGCAGAAGTAGGTAAAACCTTGGCGAATAATGGTTTAGAATTGAGGTTTCACCAAGATACGGGGCGTTTGAATATCGAATTAGAAAGCAATCCCCGTCCGCGCATCTCGATCAAGGTGGCCTTTTTCTTAAGTGATACATCAGAACCGAATCGTGGCAATTTTTATGTGTTACCCGGCAGTCACTTGAGCAATGGGTTTTCTGGTGATAGGCAGTCGGTGCCCAATGGTGCTTTGCCCGTGTTGGCCCCTCGGGGGGCCGCAGTGTTTTTTGATCGGCGTTTGTGGCATTCGGCTACCGCCAATTATTGGCAAGCGCCCCGCAAAGCACTGTTTTATGGGTACAGTTATCGATGGCTGCGCCCGCGTGACAATATGACTGTGGGGCATTATTTGGATCGGTGTGATCCCATACGACAACAGTTGTTAGGTGCTTCTCCCTCAGGTGGATTTGGTTACACGTCGCCCAAAGATGTTGATGTGCCTTTGAAGACGTGGATTGAAGAGCACGTGGGTGCAGAGGCCGTGGCCTTTTAAAATCTGTGATAAGGAGGTGTATCTGGGTAAAAGAGAAAGCGTTATGCTATGGTTGATGTTTGGGTATAAAAATCGGTTTTCTTCACCGCCGGAAAGGAGTGCTGGATGAAAATAGTCAGATCTATTTGTTTGTTGAACCTGATTCTTGTGTTGTGCGCAGGGCCAGCAAGGGCAGAGGGCAAATGGGGCATTAGTATTTTGGCCAATTATGAGTTCCCTGTGTTTACGCTGAACCAGTGGTTTCCCTCTGGGGGGGCCGAGTTGGGAGGCGCACTCATTCGCACAGTGAATGACAAGTGGGCCGTTGAAGTAGAGGGCAGTTGGTCGAAATACAGCGATGGCGACCTCAAAACCCGCGAGTTTTTATGGTCGGTTGATGGACAAACGTATAGCAGCCCGAGTGCCCAGTCTGAAATGGAGTGGACAACGGGTGTTGTCAATTGGGTTCGGTCTTTTAATGCAGAGGGTGTCGGTCCTGGCAAAGGGGGGAAGGCAGCCTATATGATGTTGGGCACTGGATTTTTTCGGTATACCAATAAAATCAGCGGGTTGATTTTTCCGGGGCAGAGCAGAACGCCTCTTGATACGTCGGTGCTTTTGCGCCCAGTAAATGACAAACGCACTTCCTTAGGGCTCAATTTGGGTCTTGGATATCAGTTCTTCACTGGGTCGTCTGTCGCTTTGGATGTGCGCGGGCAATACTCTGTGGTGATGGGGCATGTGCGTCCGTTAGAGGCTTGGGGCTTGCAAGAAGCCTTTCCCTTTCAAAAATTCGATCTTGGCGCGCGGCTTAAGTTTTATTTCGCCAATTAATAAAGGAGGTCGGCATGCGAAGTTTTATTTGCTTGGTGTTTGCTGGTATCCTAATGGCCTTCAATCCTATACAACTACAAGCTGGAACCGTGGGTAAAATCACGGGTGTTGTAAAGGATAACAAGGGTGAGCCTCTGCCTGGTGCCAATGTGGTGGTGAAGGGGTCTCGCAGAGGGGCCGTTACGGATGTGGATGGGTATTATGTTGTTTTGTCTGTGGACCCGGGGTCACACACGCTTGAAGCCTCTTTAATTGGTTATAATACAGCGGTGCAAGGCAAGGTGATTATACGGGCAGATTTTACCACGACGGTTGATTTTTCGTTGGGTGAAACCAGCTTGGAAGCCGAAGAACTGGTGGTGGTGGCCAGGCGGCCAGCAATTGAACCCGACAAAACCGAAAGTCGATATATCATTGGAGCCGATGATATTCAAAATGTGCCATTGGCACGCAATACGGCCGAAGTGATCGAATTACAACCGGGTGTGTCGCTCGATGGCTCGTTGCGCATTCGCGGCAGTCGTACTGCTGGTGTCACGAGTGGTACGAACGAGATTTTTGTAGAAATAGACGGCATTCGGCTGGCCAATGATGATGGCCTTAACGAAAACAATGCTTTGGCACAGGTCAACAGTTTGGCCCGTGGTGCATTGCAAGAAGTACAAGTGGTGACAGGTGGTATGGAAGCCGAATATGGCAATGCACAAGGCGGTGTGATCAGTATGATCAGTCGCGAGTCAAAAGAAAATTACGCCGGTTTGGGTGAATATCGCATGACGTTGCCGGGCTTAAAACACTGGGGTGCCAATGTGTATGACAGTCCCCTGTTAGAAGGCCAGGCCGATTATGGTAACTCGGCATTAAATCATACGCGGTCAAATTACGATGAGGTAACGGGGCATTTTATCGAAGCCAACCTTTCGGGACCCATAAGTGAAGGTCTCGGATTCTTTGCGAGTACCTCAAGTACGCGTCGGGCCACAGTCTATCCCAATGCTCAAAATCGCGAACCAAGCAACATACGGTCTTCGGGCAACTTAACGTACCGTCCGTCAGACAATATGAAGTTTAAGTTCGGGGGAACGTGGTCCTATTCCGACGGCGTCGCCGATGGGGGTGGCAATGTACTGACCGGTCCTGGCGGCAGCATCAGTGGTACGCCACCGGGTGGTACTCGGGGCATTTCACAAACTGGTAAAAATCTGTTTGTATCTGATGGGTTTAGCGCATCGGGTAGTTCACCTCGGCACGATCAGGTGGCTTATGCGGTGTTTACGCATACGGTGTCACCTAAAACATTTTATGACATTCGGGTATCTTGGCAGCGAACCGCAATAGACACAAGTAATGTACCTGCCGCTACAGGGGATATTCTGCGTGATGCCAATGGATTTTATCTCGACAGAGACATACATGCCTTTACCTATGCCCGACGCAAAAGGTTGATCCTCAAAGGTGATTTGAGCAGCCAGATGACCAAAGGGCATTTTTTCAAAACTGGATTTGAAGTTATCCGACACAGTTTGTACCAGCATGACGAAACATTTGGTGATACTCGAAGCCGAACGGTGCGGCTTGTGGGTGAGGGTGATCCTATTGTTGGGATGACACCGTTTAACCCCACGACGTATGCACTTTATGCGCAGGATAAAATGGAGTTTGAAGGTCTCATCGTAAGGGCTGGTGTGCGGCTTGAGACGCTGGCACCGGGCAAGTCTTATGGTCGGGCGATGGAGCAAGTATTGTGGAACCACTACAGCACACTCACACGTTGGCGCAGTGTGCCCGTAGTAGATGGGGCAACGCAAACAGCCATTAGCCCAAGGTTAGGCATTTCGCACCCGATTACCGAACGGGCTTCAATCCGTTTCTTTACGGGGCAGTTCCATCAATTCACACAGTTACAGCATCTGTACAACCGCACGTTTTCATCTTCACAGCCCGACCAAGACCTCAATGGAAATGGGCAGATCGACCAGGCCGAAATCATGAACTCGTTGGTTTATCCGCTGGCCGGTGAGTTTGGCAATGTCGACATGAAACCCGAGCGCACCACCAACTTTGAGGTGGGTGTCGATTGGAACTTTGCTGGGCCTTATGTGTTGGGCCTAACGGCGTTTTATAAAGACCAGGATGGCCAATTGAGCAGTGGTGGCTCTGACTTTTTTGTGGATGAGCCATTTAAAGGATTTAATTCGTCTTATTCGCACGGTTTCTTTAATCGCCTGTTTACGACTTCGCGTGGGTTTGAGTTGGCATTGAGCAAGAAGTTTAGCAAAAACACAGCGCTTAACCTGGCTTATAATGTTGGGTGGGTGAAAGGGCATCGCGGTGGAAACGCTTCGTGGGAGTGGTTTATTGTACCCGACGCGTCGTTTATACGCAGTGATAAGTATTTTGCAGGTGTCACGGTGCAGTCCGACGGGCAGGAAGTGCCCCGGGTACCTGACGCTGCCGAACGCGCTTCTTTGGCACAGGGGGCCGATGCAATTGCTCAGTCTTATAAAGCGAAAGCAGATGTGAACGAGCCCAAGAGTGTGGCATTTTGGGAACAACCTGTGAAGCTCGAAAGTGGGTTGTACTCATTCAATATTGGCAACTACAGCATTCCCAGCTTGGAAGGTGGTTTGGATCGCCGAAATTCTGCGAGTGTGCAATTTATTTATTCTACACCTGCCGATTATGCTATCCGGGTTTTGGCTGGCGTGCGTGCAACAATGGTCTGGCAGATGCAAAGTGGCACGGCCTATAATTACAGCCCGCCATCTGGGCCGCAAGAACGCCGCAATGGTCCACCAGCCACCAATACCGATGCGAGTTTTGAAAAAGACTTTATTTTTGGCGAACATAAAACGGCCACGGTATTTTTGGAAGTGCGCAATGTGTGGGGGCAGCGCGACGATACGACCACCGGGTTTAACTGGGTGCAGTATGGTTTGCAGTTGCCACCGCCGGGAGATGGCAAATATGATCAGTTTGGTGATATTAATGAACTGACGCGATACAATGGTGGGTTGGGACGGCCCCGTGATATTGTTTTTGGTGCCCGTTTCAACTTTTAGTGTTTATGCAATTTTACCAAATGAACCGTTAAAGGAGCTCTAAATTATGTTTACAAGATTGAGACTCTGGTGCATTGTGGGTGTGCTCACACTGGTTTTGGCCGGTGCGGTATCCTTGCGCGCACAGTCTGTGGTTTATAGTGCCTCCCGGCACATGACCCGGTCGCAGGTCTGGCTTTCGTTTACCAATTCGGGTACTTCAAGCATGAATTATCAGATCACGCCGGGGCGTGTGATGATGCGTATGACGTATCCGGGAGCGATGTATGCACTTTATGCGTTGTTGGGTACATCAGAATTTGTTGAATATTGGGGTGATAAAACATTTCAATCCTCCCCTCAAAAAGCAGAACCGGCTTATCACTCAGCTGGTGAAGGCATATTGGTGTTGACCAATGTGGGCGGAGAAAAGTACGTGTCGGTCACTGGCCCACGTGAACCAACCTCCGATGTGGTGCCCATGATTTATGACATTCAAAACCAGAAAGAGGCAACCTGGGGTTTTCAAACCACGGTGCCCGATCGCGGTGTGTCACCTGGGCGGTCAACGTCTAACTGGTGGTCTGGTGCCAGTCCACAAGTGATCGACCCGTCTAAAGCGCAGCCTTATGAGATTCATAATTTTGACTATCACAAATATCCCCTGGTGCAAAATGCGGGGGAAGAGGTCCACATCACACAGTGGAATACTCAGCACGATGTGGTGGTGACCCGCAAAGCTCATTCGTGGAGCAATCAAGACTTTGACGATTTTTTCATTTTGGAATTAGAGTTTGAAAATCGTGGGAGCCAACAGCTCAATGACACCTATTTTGGCATGATGAACTCGTTTTATGTGAACAATGCCGAAAGTGCTTATCGGTGGGGTCACGAAGGTGGGTTGATCACTTATGCGCGCACACAAGCTCTGGATGATTGGTACAAATATTCAGAATCGCCCAATTTTAGCCCCAACCCACAGGGCAGCCTAAGTGCCTCAAATTTTGCGGGCAAGTATATAAATTATCAGTATGATGGCAATTCACCATCCAGTTTTGAGGAAGATACGGGCGGTCCTTATTTTAAGGATCTCGAAGCTTCGGGTGGTTTTTTCCCTGGCAGCAAAAACCGGCCAGAGGGTACACCCATTGCGCCTGCTTATGAGTTTATGGCACCCTTGGCATTTCGCAATAGTGGTAGCAGCCATGTGTTTAATCCAACAGATCAGGCTGCCGGTTATGTCGATCCTCTGGGTGAACCCCTTTCGCACTGGTATACGGTTCATGGACGAAGGAATATCGATGATCCCACGCGTGGGGCGTTGGGCATGGCGGAGCAATACGACTTTTTTACATCGCCCACCATGGCTGATCCTACGTCAGAACAGATGCAGTGGCACGATCAAATGTTTGGCCCCTACAATCTTGCGCCGGGTGAAAAAGCCAAAATTACTTTGGTCTACGGTTTTGGTTCGGCAGCTGAGTTTGATGTGAACAGCCAAACCGGGTATGCCAACGACATCACAAAGTGGTCGT
This sequence comes from Candidatus Latescibacterota bacterium, assembly GCA_047619225.1. Taxonomy (GTDB): domain Bacteria; phylum Latescibacterota; class UBA2968; order UBA2968; family UBA2968; genus JABIFK01. The sequence goes on along the minus strand of JBLHJX010000043.1, from coordinate 4,189 downwards.
TTGCTGTGGGCGACATCGGCCCTGATGCACGCAAGCAGTTGTTGGCCAAGGGTGAAGAAGCACTCCTGCGGCATTTGGAACACGCACAGTTTGCATATGATAACGAGTTGCAGGTTCCAGATTCTCCCCCAGATGTCGATTTTAACCAGATCAGCAACAGCGATGCAAAGATTGTATTGACGTGGCCCGATGATGCCGAGCAGGCCATTAACCCAGACTATGGTACAGCCGATGTGGTCGGTTATCGGGTCTATCGTTCCATTTGGCAAGAAACCGGTCCCTGGGACTTGGTGGGCGAAGTGCCTGCTGGCAGTGGTCAGGGTGGTACGTATAGTTGGATAGACGAAAACTCGCTGGCGGGCTTTGGATATGCCTATAATGTGCGTGCGGTGGCGTCGGCCAAAACCACTTGGGCACAAGGTTCTAAAACCATGGCCGATTTGCCCGTGACAATTCGTGGCCACCTTGAAAAAGGCCTCGAAGGTGGGTGGTCTGCACCCGAACAGCGCATGATGGTTCAAGGCAGCCCGCTTTTGGCTGCCAATTCTGAGGCCGATGCGTTGGGCCGAGAGATTTTGGTGGTTCCCAACCCGTTTAGCTTAAGCGAAGCCGTGCGGAATTATCAGGGCAATCTCAAAATCCGATTTGTGGGTGTGCCCAGCAAGGCCAAGATTTCAATCTTTACCGTTTCGGGTGATCTGGTGGGTGTTGTGAACCACGATGACCCTGCAGCAGGTGAGGCGGGTTGGCAGTTGAAAGATCGTTTTTTGACGGGTGAAGCCACCTCAGCAGTTTATTTTTATGTGGTAGAGTCACTCGTACCTTCCAGCTTGGGCAAACGCGCTCATGGTTCCTTTGTTATTCACCGATAGAAGATAAGGACGACTGATTATGAAACGGATGATTTGGTGTGTGGTGGTCGCCCTGGTTGGTTTGTGGCAACCCGCAAGTGCACAAGAGTTGTTTCCCGATGCCGAAGCGATATTAAACCCGGGTGGTCGGGATAAGATTAAACCGTCTACATTTAACTTTTTGAAGGTGTCGACCAATGCGCGCATTTCGGGCATGGGCGACGCTTTTACAGCTGTTGCTGACGGTATGGATGGTGCTGTGTGGAACCCTTCGGGTTTGACCAGCATCGAACGTGTAGGTTATTCTCTGGGCTATACCAAATGGTTGGCCGATTCAAAATTTTGGTCGGGTGCCATTGTGTATAAAACAGACTATGGTGTTGTGGGTGCTTCCGTGGTGTCGTTGCAATTTCCCTCCATCACGGAAACCACCACCCTCGAACCTGATGGCACCGGGCGCACTGTCGATGTGGGTGATATTGCCATTGGTTTGATCTATGCCAAGCAGTTGACCGACAAACTGTCGGTGGCAGGCACGGGGCGATATATACAATCTAAATTGGGTGCCCAAACATTGAGTGCGCTGTCTTTTAATGTGAGTACCTTGATGCACACGGGGTATCGCAGCCTGCGCCTGGGTATGAATATGAAAAATTTGGGTGGCGAACAAGAAATTGTGAGCCAACAGTCTGAAATGCCTTTGGTCTTTCACACAGGCCTTGCTTTAGAGGTTTATGGCAACCTGGGTGATCCAGTGTCCTTGACAACAGCATTTGAAGGCGCTTATTTTACAGATCGTGAACAGCGTTGGAATTTGGGCGGTGAACTTTGGCTGCACAAAGTGCTGGCATTGCGGGCGGGTTATAAATTTCGCTACGATGAAGAGTCTTGGAGTGCTGGTGTGGGGGCAAAAGGAAAATTCGGTGATCGACATTTGCAGGTGGATGTGTCGTATTCCGATTTTGGTAATTTGTTTGATGCGCCTTTGCGTTTAACCCTTTCGGGCGAATTTTAAGCGGTAGGATCTGTACGCTTATTGTAATACAATCCAGACCGGCATCGGCCAAAAGCAACTGATGTCGGTCTGGATTTGTTTGGAGGATAATTTGGCTTTACAGGCACCCCTTGTACCGTCACCATCTGAAAACCCTATCACACCGGGTATTACCGTTCGAGCCGTGGTGTTGGGGATTGCCATTGTTGTGTTTATCAATTTATGGGCGACCTATGCAGAAACTGTTGTGAAATCGTCGCGGCTTAACTTGAGTTTTTTTCAGATCACATTGTTGGCTGTTTTTATTGTGATGGTGGGTTTGATCAATCCTGCGTTGAAGCTTGTGAGTCGGTCGTTGGTTTTTTCGCAGAGTGAATTGTTGGCGATTGTGGCTATTGGGATGGTGGGATGTGTGGTACCTACATCTGGGGTGACCGGTTTTTTAATTGGGGTGATTTCCACCCCTTTTTATTTTGCCACACCCGAAAATGGGTGGGCAGAGTTTTATCACCCGCATCTGGCATCTTGGATGGTACCGACTGACTTAGATGCCATTCGAGGGTTTTACGAAGGGTTGCCCCCTGGTGCGCCCATTCCGTGGATGGTTTGGGTGATACCGCTTACTTGGTGGGCGAGCCTGGTGGTGGCGGTCTTGGGCATTTCGGCCAGTGTGATGGTGATTTTGCGCAAGCAATGGGTGGAGAGTGAAAGGTTGGTCTACCCCATCGCAGCTGTGCCCATCGAAATGTCTGCCGATGCGATGTCCAACAGGTTGTTTCCTGCATTCATGCGCAACCGTTTGTTTTGGGTCGCAGCGGTTTTTCCTTTTGGGATATTTGTGTGGCATTCCCTTTCGTGGGCTTATCCGCTGCTGCCGAGTGTGGGCGTTTTGCCTCATGGGGGATATTTTCAGTTCACGCGTTATTCACCTGGGTTATATATACAACCGATGCAATTTTTAACCATCGGTTTTGCTTATTTTGCCAATACGCAGGTGTTGTTTAGCATTTGGTTTTTCTTTTTGCTCCATGTGATTGAGGGCGATATTTTTAATCGTTTTGGGTATCAGATTCAAACATCAACCGATTCGTTTAGTGCCGATCCACCCACCGAAGCTTGGCAGTGTTTTGGGGCTTTGGGGGCTTTGGTTGTTTGGCGTTTATGGGTGGCACGCCAGCATTTAAAAGATGTCTTTCTCAAGGCCATTTATGCCAATCATCCAGTTGATGATCAAGACGAGGTGTTGTCTTATCGGACAGCTGTTTTGATGTTGCTCATCTGTTTTTGTTACGCTTTGTTTTGGTTACATCAAACGGGCATGGATTGGGGCACTGCGCTGGTATTTGCAGCGGGTGTGGGCATTATCTATATTGGCATCGCCAGAATTGTGTCTGAAGCTGGGGTGGTTTATTCGGGAGCGACTGTAACGCCCCAAGCTTTTGCAATGGACTTACGAGGCACATACGGCATGTCGGGTGCCAGCATGACTGCCCTTACGTTGTCGTATTCGCTGATCGATTATATGCGGGGCTTGTTTACGCCGGGGCTGGCTCAGGCCATCAAATTGGGGGATTTGATTGGTGGGAATCGTCGGATGTTGTTGGCCTGCGTGGCTGTGGGGGTGCTGGCTGGATTGGCGTCTTCCATTTTCTTGATATTGTACATGGGGCACACCTACGGCGCATACAACTTTCCACGCTTTCCTTTTTTTAGTGGCGATCCTAAGGGTGTCTTTGAATCCTCATTGGTATTGATGCGCGCACCCAAAGGTCCTGATGTTGAGCGCATGGTCTTTTTTGGCATTGGTGCCGGGCTGATGGGTTTGCTTACCTTTTTGCGCTACAGATTTTCGTGGTGGCCTATTCATCCTATTGGACTGACCATATCGGCAGCTGATAATACGGCGTCGCTGGTCATGCCTGTTTTTATAGCTTGGGCTTGCAAGGCGATTATTATGCGTGTGGGCGGCGTGAATCTTTATCGGCAGAGCAAACCTGTTTTTTTTGGTTTGCTGGTGGGGTATACGGCTGGGGTGGTTTGGTGTTTTGTTGTGGATATGTTCTGGTGGCCGGGGCAGGGGCATTCTGTTCATTGGTGGTAATCATGCAAATGCGATATGTGTTATGGTTGGTAATCGTGGGTGTGTGTGGGGTGCTCGGGGGGCGTAGACAATTATCTGGTGCCATCCGATGCAGCTGTGGGTGGGCCTGCCAAGCAGACTCTGCCTGAAGCCGGCATTGTAAGGATTTATTTCACAGATGATGACGGCGGCATTTCGGTTCGTGAAAACAATGCTGAGTTTCAACTGATTTCAGGTGGTGACCCGGCTTTTCCTATTTTGTCT
>JBLHJX010000042.1:0-26089 GCA_047619225.1 Candidatus Latescibacterota bacterium | reverse complement strand
AAGCCGTTCAAGCCGATCTCTTGCTGAGAATCGTTGACGCCAGTCACGCCAATTTTGAATCCCAAATGGCCACAGTCAAAGACACGCTTTACCCTCTCGAAATCAACATCCGCGTAATCGCCATGGAAAGTCGGCGTGGTGCAAAACGATTGCTTTGCGCCAATATCCTGTTCAACACCCCGTGAACCGCCACGCGCTTACCGCGCATCATCACTTTATAACCATACGTTGCCACATCGGCACCTGTTGGTAACGTGCGTGTTTCAAACAGCCGCGACCCAGCCGCGCCAGCCGCACTTTGAAAACCGGTTGCCGTAGCTCCCGGACACAATGCCGTCACCGTCACACCCGTGCCCTTCAGTTCATTTGCAACAGCTTCAGAGAACGACAGCACATAGGCTTTGCTCGCAAAATAAGCCGCCATCAATGGTCCTGGCTGAAAAGATGCCGTAGATGCCACATTCAAAATGCGCCCCGATCCTCTCTTAACAAACTCTGGCACAAATAATTTTGTTAAGTGTGTGAGTGCCACAATATTCACGTTCAACATAGCCGCTTCATCTGCCCACGCCGTTTCTGCAAACTCGCCATAAACACCAAAACCTGCATTGTTCACCAAATAATCAACCGTCAAGCCTCTCTCTTTCACCGCATCATATAACTCCTGAGCCGCACCCACCACAGATAAGTCACCCGCAATCACCTCAGCCGCCACCTTGTGCGCATCCACCAATTCCTGAGCCAACGCCTGCAACTTATCTTCAGACCGCGCCGCCAAAACCACATCCACGCCCTCTGCCGCAAAAACCCGAGCCAGTTCCAAACCAATGCCGCTTGATGCACCTGTGATCAATGCCGTTGCCATAACCATCCTCCCCAATTCCCAAGAAAGCATTGTTTTTCCTGTCTCTTTTAGAAAAAACAATTGCCCTATAATATCAATAAATGCACCAAATAGCGAGTATGTTCTATTGCAAATAGGTCTTATAGATTTTCACAACAACAGCAAATCTTGCTTTACACATTCCTCAAATATCACTATTCTAAAAGCGGTTCTAAGTTGGGATATCCCCAATTTGATTTTTATCCAAAGGACGGTTCATGAAACTCTTACAATTTATCCACCCTATAAGTGGCCCCAGACTGGGTCTTATTGATGGTGATACGATACACGATCTCACTGCCTGCGCCCCGCATCCAACATCATTGCACGACCTATATTACAACCACGGTGGAAACACAAATGGGCTGGAAGCCGTCGTAGAAAGCATCAATACCAACGACGCCCCTCACTTGTCGCTCAGTGAATTGCTCACCAACACAGATGACCCTTCGCAACCCTACCTCATCAGCCCCGTCACAGCACCAGACAATGCCCCCCACCAAATGCTCATTTGGCTGGCAGGGGTTACGCATGAAGACAGTGCCAAGCTACGCGAAATAGAAGCCAAACAAGCCACAGGCGGTGCGGTCAATGTCTACGACCAAAAATACCGCGAATGTGCAGCAGGTGGCATTCCCGAACTCTTTTCCAAATCCGACACCGCAAATCTCATGGGTCACGGCGGTCGTATCTCACACCCCCACGACACCCGCCGGCTCGTGCCCGAAACCGAACTCGTCAGTGTTTACGGTCTCAATGCAAGTGGCCAAATCGAACGCCTCGGTTACACGGGTGGCAATGACTACACCGACAACGGCATTGAAGCCGAAAACCCGCTCAACTTGCCACAAGCCAAAAACTGGGCCTACGGCTGTGCAAGCCTCGGTCCCTTACTCGTCACCGAATCGGAATTTAACAACAGCAGTGTCAAAGTTTCCTGTGAAATTGTGCGCAATGGGCAACGCGTAGGTTTTAAAGAAGGTCACACTGGCCAAGACCACCTCAATATGCCCGACGGATTGTACCACCTCGAAAAATCGCTCTTTTCACGTATTCCACTCGAACCCAACACCCTCTTGGTCTTTTATTGGGGCACACCTATTGTCTTTGCCGAAAACGATCTCGAAGGCGGCCTCATTGTGGGGGATACCGTTACGATGACCTTTGAAGGCATTGGTCCCATATCCAATCCGATTGTGCCATTCCCAAAAATTGATCAACTCGAATGGCTCAACAGTCACAGAAAATAATCTGCATCCAATCATTATAGAAAGGCCGTTTCATGAATCGATTGCGCCTTGTTTTACTCGCCGTTATAATCGGCTCCTTAGTCGCCACAGCAACTTTTGCACAAATCCCCGACACCTACACCAACCTCAAGCTCTTGCCCAAAGACATTCAACGACAAGAACTGATGCAGACAATGAGAGGGTTTAACAAAGCATTGGGCGTAAAGTGCTACTTCTGCCACAAAGGCGAAGAGGGCCAACCCTTATCCACATTTGACTTTGCCTCAGATGAAAACAAACACAAACCCATCGCCCGTACCATGATCACAATGGTACAAGAAATTAATACCAAACACCTCAAAGGCCTCGGTGACGACGACAAGCCCGCCCGTATCAATTGCAACACCTGTCATCAAGGCAAAAAATATCCTGGGGTAAAATCAGAATAATTCGTACCCAATCATTCCAGATAATAAAAGAAGCCTTCGGACACACTGCGCCGAGGGCTTCTTTGCTTTCTGTTGGGCGTAAATCAAATTTTTTTGTTAATTTTACCGAACAGTCAACTAAAAACATAACTGAATATTATTAAACAGTTTAACAAAAAAAAATCTATACGATTGTCGATGGCAGTGGTCTGACTTATCGTCACCGAGTTGACAAGCGCCCTTTTGAAAAGTAAATTATAGCCTTCCGGGACGCATCCCTATTTTTTGCCACACCATTAATATGTGAACCATCCAACGGCGGTTACATAAAAGAACGCCACGACCAGGCCGAACTTTACCTGGTTATCACATAAGGATTCCATATGCCCGATCAGGTCGTCTCCCATCACATACCCGATGCCGATCCAACAGAAACACAAGAGTGGATCGAATCGCTGGCCTACCTCTTAGAACAACACGGGCCAGACCGAGTGCGCTACATGCTCGACAAGCTCGAAACCGAAGCCAAAAACAACCTCGGCGTCGACATGCCCTTTACCTCCAACACGCCCTATGTCAACACCATTCCACGAGAAAAACAACCGCCCTACCCAGGTGACCGAGAAATTGAACGTCGCATCAAAAGCATCGTACGCTGGAATGCAATGGCCATGGTCACCCGCGCAAACAAAGAAGCCGATGGTATTGGCGGTCACATCTCCACCTTTGCATCGGCAGCCACACTCTACGAAGTGGCCCAAAATCATTTCTTCAAAGGTGCCCATGGTGACTCTTCTGGCGACCAAGTCTTTTTTCAAGGCCACGCCTCGCCCGGCATGTATTCACGCGCCTTTCTCGAAGGACGCCTAACCACCGAACACTTGCAAAACTTCCGTCGCGAACTGCGCAAACCCGGTGGGCTTTCATCTTACCCCCACCCTTGGCTCATGCCAGACTTCTGGCAGTTTCCCACTGTCTCAATGGGCTTGGGTCCCATCATGAGCATCTACCAAGCGCGCTTCAATCGCTATCTCGAAGACCGCGGCCTCAAATCGACACACGACTCCAAAGTGTGGGCCTTTGTAGGCGATGGCGAAACCGACGAGCCAGAAACCTTAGGGGCCATCAACCTTGCCTCCCGTGAAAAACTCGACAACCTCATCTTTGTCATCAACTGCAACTTGCAACGTCTCGATGGCCCAGTGCGTGGCAATGGTAAAATCATTCAAGAACTCGAAAAGGGGTTTCGGGGTGCCGGTTGGAACGTGATCAAAGTCATTTGGGGTGATGATTGGGACCCTCTCTTGGCCAAAGACACCAACGACATACTCAAAGCCCGTATGGCAGAAGTAATCGACGGCCAATATCAAAAATACACCGTTGAATCGGGCGAATACATTCGCAAAAACTTCTTTGGCAAAGACCCCGAACTGCTCAAAATGGTCGCACACCTCTCCGACGAACAGCTTCAAAAAATGAGACGCGGTGGACACGACCCAGAAAAAGTATATGCGGCCTTTCATGCAGCCGTGAATCACAAAGGGGCACCCACAGTTATCTTGGCCAAAACAATCAAAGGTTATGGCTTGGGCGAAGCCGGTGAAGGTCGCAACATGACCCACGGCCAAAAAAAGCTCGAAGAAGACGAAATGCGCATCTTTAAGCGCCGCTTCGATATCCCCATCTCAGACGAAGAAGTGGGCAAAGCACCCTTTTATCGCCCAGCAGACGACAGCCCAGAAATTCAATACCTCAAAAAACGCCGCGAAGAATTGGGCGGTTATTTGCCCAAGCGGCAAGTGCTGGCCAAACCACTGACCGCCCCCCCTCTTGAATCGTTCGATGAAGCCCTTAAAGGCACGGGTGATCGTGAAGCCTCAACCACAATGGCCTTTGCACGCATGTTTTCCAAACTCTGCCGCGACAAAGAAATTGGTAAACTCTTGGTGCCCATCATTCCCGACGAAGCCCGCACCTTTGGTATGGACTCTCTCTTTCGGCAAGTGGGTATCTATTCTCACGTCGGCCAAAATTACGAACCCGTCGATGCAGGCAACATCAGCTACTATCGCGAAGCCAAAGATGGCCAGCTCTTAGAAGAAGGCATCAACGAAGCCGGTGCGATGTCATCCTTTATTTGCGCAGGCACAGCTTATGCCACACACGGCGTCAACACCATCCCATTCTACATTTATTATTCCATGTTCGGTTTTCAACGCGTAGGAGACCTAATGTGGTTGGCTGGTGACATTCGCGCCAAAGGGTTTTTGTTAGGGGGCACAGCAGGCCGCACCACGCTCAACGGCGAAGGCTTGCAACACGAAGATGGGCACAGCCACATCTTAGCATCCACCATTCCCAACTGCATTGCGTATGACCCCGCATATGCCTACGAAATTGCCGTCATCATTCAAGACGGCATTAAGCGTATGTATCAAGATCAAGAAGACATCTATTATTATCTCACACTCGGCAACGAAAACTACCAACATCCCGAAATGCCCAAAGGTGCCGAAGAAGGCATTCTAAAAGGCATTTATCCACTCAAACCACACAAGGCTCAACAAGGCCAACTCAAACTGCAATTGTTTGGCAGTGCTTCTATATTACGAGAAACCTTGCGGGCACAAGACATTCTCGCCGAGCAATTCAACGTCTCCGCCGATGTGTGGAGCGTTACCAGCTACAAAGAGCTTCGGCGCGACGCCCTTGAAGTGGAACGCTGGAATATGCTACACCCCACCAAACGACAGAAAAAACCCTACATCACCAAAGTGCTCGAAAAAGCCGACGGTCCCATTGTAGCAGCCAGTGATTACATGAAATCACTGCCCGATATGGTTCGTCCCTGGGTACCCGAAGACATGGTCACCCTTGGTACCGACGGGTTTGGCCGAAGCGACACGCGCGAATCATTGCGCCGACACTTTGAAGTCGATGCCGAATGCATCGCTGTTGGTGCCCTTCACGCATTGGCCAAACAAGGCAAAATCAAACGCGAGCAAGTTGCACAAGCCATTGAAGCATTAGGCATAGACCCCGAAAAAATCGACCCGGTATCTGCCGGCCCAATCACAACATATTAAAACGGCAAATCACGGATAGACGAAATAGATCCGTAGATTCGCTTTGATTTGCAGGAGGAAATGTGGCAACCGAATTCAAACTCCCCGACTTGGGTGAAGGCGTTGAAGCCGGAGATGTTGTGACTGTGCTCGTCTCCGAAGGCGATACCATTGAACAAGAGCAAGGTGTTGTCGAGCTTGAAACAGACAAAGCCCTTATCGAAGTACCCAGTGGTATTGCCGGCACAATCACCAAAATCCATGTCAGTGCTGGCGACCGTGTTCCTGTAGGCGCAACGCTCATCACTGTTGAAGAATCTGGTGGTGCAGCAGAATTACCCGCTGAAGAACCTGCTGAAACGCCCGCAGATACAACACCAGCACCCCAAGCACAGCCTGAATCAACACCTGAGTCAGCGGTACAATCAGAAGCACCTGTCGCACCAGCACCAGCACCTGTTGAGGGTGATCCTATTCCTGCAGCCCCAGCAACGCGGCGGATGGCTCGTGAACTTGGCGTAGACCTCACCCAAGTTTCCGGTACGGGCTCTGGTGGACGTATCTTACAGGACGATGTAAAAACCCATGTGCGAAGTGGGCAATCGGTTGCACCTTCGGTTGGCACCCCCACAGCACCTCCATTGCCCGACTTTTCCAAATGGGGCGATATACAAAGACAGCCCTTAAGCAAAATACGGCAGGTCATCGGTAAAAACATGAGTGTGGCTTGGAGCCAAATTCCACACGTAACCCAATTTGACAAAGCCGATGCCACCGACCTCGAAGCTTTTCGCCAACGCAACAAAGCAGCAGCCGAGACACATGGTGGACGCCTGACCCCAACGGTGCTCATTCTCAAAGCTGTAATCACCGCCCTCAAAGCATTTCCACAAGCCAATGCCAGTCTTGATGTGGCGGCCAATGAACTTATTATTAAAAACTACTATAACCTTGGCATCGCCGTTGATACCGAACGAGGTTTAATGGTTCCAGTGATCAAAGATGTAGATCGTAAAGACATCTTCCAACTGGCCGCCGAACTCACCAGCATTGGTGAACGCGCACGCACCAACAAAATTGGCCTTGATGAACTCCAAGGAGGCACTTTTACGGTCACCAACTTGGGCAGCCTCGGTGTTGGCGCTTTTACACCCATTGTCAATCACCCAGAAGTGGCCATCTTAGGTCTGGGCCGCAGCGTTGAAGAAGCCGTTGTTAGAAATGGCCGCATTGAACCCCGCTTAATGATGCCCATCGCCTTTTCATATGACCACCGTGTCGTAGATGGTGCAGACGGTGCACGCTTTGTTCGTAAAATTGTCGACTCTCTCGAAAACCCCGAACTCATGTTACTTGGCGGATAAATAAGATATGCCTGAAACTCACAAAACTGATTTGCTTGTTATTGGCGGTGGCCCCGGTGGTTATGCAGCTGCATTTCGCGCAGCCGATTTGGGCCTAAACGTCACCCTCATTGAAGCCGATAATCGCCTCGGTGGCACCTGTTTGTTACGCGGGTGCATCCCGTCAAAAGCCCTGCTTCATGTAGCTGCCCTCATATCAGAAACCAAGGAAGCACAACATTGGGGCGTCACATTTGCTGAGCCCAAAATCGACTTGCCCGCATTACGCGAATGGAAAAACGGCATCATCAGTCGCCTTTCCAATGGCTTGGCGGGTTTGGTTCGCCAACGCAAGGTGCACCATCTCCAAGGTTTTGCAGAATTTGACTCCTCCTCAAGTGTCGTCGTAAAAAACAACGATGATGTATCGCGCATCGAATTCGACTACGCAATTATTGCCACAGGGTCTCGCCCTGTCAACATTCCACTCTTTGCCATAGACAGTCCACGCGTGATGAACTCATCGGCAGCACTTGAACTCGACGAAGTGCCCAAGAGTTTGCTCGTTGTAGGGGGGGGCATCATTGGTCTTGAGTTGGGTAACGTCTATGCAGCCTTAGGCAGCGAGGTTACCGTGGTCGAAATGACAGACGCCTTAGTGCCCGGTGCCGATGCCGACCTGATCAAACCGCTTGCGGCACGCCTCAACCGCGACTTTAAAGCCATTTACACACGTACACGCGTGACACACCTTGACGAAGTCAACAATGGCATTGAAGTACATTACGAAAACAACACACAACAATCTGTCGAAACCTTCGACCGCGTATTGCTCGCTATTGGTCGGGTTCCCAACACCGACAACATAACCATCGAAAACACCAAAATTGAAATGAATGAACGTGGTTTTATAATTGTTGATGCCCAAATGAAAACCTCCGATGCCCGCATCTTTGCTATTGGCGATGCCGTACCGGGCCCAGGTTTGGCCCACAAAGCGGCTCACGAAGGTCACGTTGCAGCAGAAACGGTCGCAGGGCATGAGGCCACATTTGACAAAGCCATTCCATCCGTTGTTTACACAGACCCCGAAGTGGCTTGGGTAGGCCTCACTGAAAACGAAGCCAAGCAAAACAACCGCAAAGTGGATATTGCCCGTTTCCCTTGGGCCGCATCGGGCAAAGCAACATCCATTGGCCGCACAGAAGGTCTCACCAAAATCATATCCGACCCTTATACCCATCGTGTGTTGGGTATGGGCATTGTAGGCCCCCATGCAGGTGACCTCATTGCCGAAGGTGTGCTGGCCATTGAAATGGCCGCCGTTGTCGAAGACATTGCCCACACCATTCATCCCCATCCCTCTTTATCAGAATCGATAGGTGTCGCCGCAGAAATTCAACTCGGCTCAGCTACCGACGTTTATATGCCAAAAAAATAATCCCAATATGTATCATGAAAGAAACGGCGTCTGGTATAACCCAGGCGCCGTTTTCTTTGTTTAATGGGGCATTCTAAATATTGACCCCACATGCATCCAGTCTTATGTTTTGAAACGCCGCGTTCCATTCCCACCATTAAGGAAAACCCATGGACATCATCATTGGCAAAGAAATTTGCCGAAATCTTGACCAAGCCATCCGTCGCGAGTGGCTTGAAACAAATGGCATAGGTGGTTTTGCAAGTTCAACCCTCTCTGGGATCAACACACGCCGCTATCATGGTCTGCTTGTGCCTGCGACCAACCCACCCCTAGGCCGTATTGTTGCCCTCTCCAAATTTGAAGAAACGCTTTGTTTGGCCGATGGCAACACATTTGAATTAAGTTGCAACAACTACTATGGCGCCATACATCCACACGGATACCGTTATCTTGAACATGTGCGATTAGATCCCTTTCCCATTTTTACCTATCGCCTCAATGACGTATCCTGTGAAAAACAAGTGTTCATGATTCACGGCCAAAATGCCACGGTGGTCACCTATGGCCATCTCGATCAACAAGCGACACTCACCGTGAGACCCCTCATTGCATTTCGCGACTATCACCATGTCACACGGCAAAACCACTACCTCAACCCAAATGTTGAAATCGAAACCAACAGCATTCGATTTCAACCCTATGAACAACTCCCGCCTTTGTACATTGCCCACAATGGGCAATTTCAGACCAAAGGTGACTGGTATTACAATTTCACATATCCGGTTGAAGCCTATCGGGGTCTCGACTGCGAAGAAGACCTTTATTGCCCCGGTGAATTCACTTTCCAATTAGAACCGGGCCAATCGGCACACCTCATAGCATCCCTTGAGCCCGTCTCAATAGATCAAGTAGACCACTTGCAGCAAACCGAGCGCACACGCCGGAAAAACTTAAACCAAAATGCGCCCTCAGATGATATGAGCACCCGCTTACTTACCCAAGCAGCCGATGTCTTTATTGTCAAACGCAAAGACAACCTCTCTACCATTATTGCAGGTTATCCATGGTTTACCGATTGGGGCCGCGACACAATGATCGCACTACCGGGTCTGACACTGGTCACCAAACGCTTCGATGAAGCACGCGATATCTTGGCCGCGTTTGCTCAAGCCTGTGACCAAGGTATGATCCCAAATCGTTTTCCCGATCATGGCGAAACCCCCGATTACAACAGTGTGGATGCCACGCTTTGGTATGTGCATGCCATAGACCGCTACTTGGCCTACACGGGTGACATTGCATTTGTGCACGAAACACTTTGGCCCACCATCAAAGACATCATTGCCTTTTTCTGTAAAGGCACACGCTACAACATTCATGTCGATACCGATGGCCTGTTGTATGCAGGTGAACCCGGCGTTCAGCTCACTTGGATGGACGCCAAAGTAGGGGATTGGGTCGTCACGCCGCGCGAGGGTAAACCCGTTGAAATCAACGCCCTTTGGTACAATGCGCTTTGTGTTGCCCAAAGCTTGGCCGAACAATTTGGAGAAATAACACATGCATCAGAATACAGCACATTGGCCCAAACTGTTACGACACACTTTCCCAAAGCATTTTGGAACCCTCAAACAGGGTGTCTTTTCGATTGCATTGGCCCAAAGGGTTCAGACCCCGCTATTCGACCCAATCAAATTTTTGCACTCAGCTTACCCCACAGAATGCTTTCTGATGAACAAGAGCAAAGCATCTTAACCGTCATCCAAAACAACCTGCTCACACCCTACGGTTTACGCAGTCTTGCCCCCTCAGACCCAGCATACGTTGGCGACTATGGCGGGGATCCCCATACCCGAGATGGGGCTTATCACCAAGGCACCGTATGGGGTTGGTTGATGGGGCCTTTTGTCACAGCTTGGGTTCGCATACATCAAAATGATCCAGCCGTTCACCAGACAGCCCAACGTTTCCTCGACCCCCTTCGCCAACATTTACAAGATTACGGTTTAGGACAAATATCAGAAATTTTTGATGGTGATCCACCACACACACCACGGGGCTGTTATGCACAAGCCTGGAGTGTTGCAGAAACCTTACGCGCTTATGCCGAAGACGTATTAGACCGCAAACCCGAATCCACCCAAGTGATGTCATAATCTGTTGAAAACCAGCATCACCCATCTCATAAAACGTAAACACACAAAAAGCCCCTCATCCTTATAAGAACGAGGGGCTTTTTGTGACCCACAGATTGAATCATATGAACCACTTTGTGACAGATCAAAGGGTGAATTTTCTACCCCTTATTCATGATACCGGCACACCTAGGAGGAAATTACAGTCTTTTCTGCTGAGCACTGTTGCATATACTGAATCCCTTTAATCATTTCATCGCGCGTCACATCATCGCGTGAAACCACTTGCCCAATAGACTCTGGCAACACAAAACGAATCACACCATCACGTACTTTTTTATCACTCGACATGCGATCCAATATATCTTCCACCGCCAAATCTTGTGCGCCACCCGAAATCTCCAATCGTTTCAACAGCGCATTTTGGCGTGCAAACTCCGCTTCAGACCACATTCCTTTATCCACCGCAATTTTTCCCGCCGCCAACATACCCAACACGACTGCCTCGCCGTGTTTATAACATGTATAATCAGTGACCACTTCCAAAGCATGTCCAACCGTATGGCCATAATTTAAAATCTCACGCACACCCTTCTCTGTCTCATCTGCCGACACAACCCCCGCCTTAATACGACATTGCTGACCTATCAACCAGTTCAATTGATCCACTTCCAAAGTCAACGTCGCAGCCTCATCAATATGTTCTTCTAAAAACGCCACCAAATCCAGGTCGCGTATCAATCCGTGTTTGACCACTTCGGCCAGGCCCGCACGAACCTCACGCTCTGGCAACGTTTTTAAAGTTGCCGTATCCATCAAAACCAAACGCGGCTGGTGAAACGCACCAATCATATTCTTGCCCAATACATGGTCCACAGCCGTCTTCCCGCCCACACTCGCATCCACCTGCGCTTCTAACGTGGTAGGCACCTGCACAAAATCAATCCCACGCAAATATGTCGCCGCCACAAACCCAGCCATATCGCCCACCACCCCACCACCCAAAGTAACAATACACGCCTTGCGATCAATCCCCGCCGCAATCAGGTCACCATAAATTTGACCTGCGGTCTCAATGGTCTTATACGATTCGCCATCAGGCACGCTCACCACAGTCACAGAAACACCAGCAGCTTCCAAACTACGCTTCACGCCATCCAAATACAATGCCGCAACAGTCGGGTTGGTCACAATAGCAGCCGACTTTCCCAAACCGCGTTCGGTATACAACGCACCCAAGCTTTCCAAACACCCATGCCCAATCAAAATATCATAACTGCGTTCGCCCAACTCAACCCGAACGGTTTCCATGATCTTCCTTTCAAAAAAAATAGCGGGTAACCAACACCCGCCTTAGGAACTCATTTTTTGAAGCGCTGCCAAAGCCAATTCTGCGGTTTCTTCTGGCGAGCGATCCTCACTTGAGCTTACAAATGCATCGGCCTGTTTGTAAAATGGCTCACGCGCTTGCAACATCGTCGTAATTTTGTTCCACAAACCCTCATCATCCAACCCTGCCAAAAGAGGGCGCTCATCGCGTTTGCGGCTCACCCGTTCAAAAATCGTCTCAATAGATGCCGTAAAACACAAACAAACACCCGTTTCCCGAATCACATCCCAATTCCTAACTTGCGTAATCGCCCCACCACCCAAAGAAACAATCACATGAAGCATCTGCGACGCCCGTTGAACAGCCTCATGTTCAAACTGACGAAAAACAGGCTCACCATCCTGCTCAAATATCTCAGGAATCGACTTATCTGCTGCTTCTACAATCATCTCATCTGTATCTACAAACACACGCCCCAACCGATCAGCCAAAACAAGCCCCACCTTACTTTTTCCCGTAGCCATAAAACCAGTTAAAAAAATCGGTTTGTCATGCAGCAAATCCATCGGCATCTCCAATAATGGGAAGTGGCGGAACTCCGTGTTCTTCCGTTTGGGGTGAAGCGGACAGTGGGGTTCTGTACCCTTCCGTGATCTACATTCGTTCCGGCGCTTTCATCCCTAACAGAGCCAATCCCGATGCCAAAACCGTCTTAATAGCATAAACCAGGGCCACGCGCGATTGGGTCAACTCTGCATCCTCAGAAATGACCTGATGGGCATTGTAAAAACGATTGGCCACCGTGCAAAGTTCAATCAAATAAAGAGCTATGGTCGAAGGCTCGTGTTCGTCAGCTGCCTTTTGGATTTGTTTGGGATATCGCTCTAAGCACTTGACAACCTCCAGTGTCTCAGACTCATTCAATCGTTCAAAGTCAACATTTTCTGGTGACAAATCACCTTCGAACCGTCGAAGCATGCTACAATAACGCGCGTGTGTATATTGCACATACGGCCCAGTTTCACCACTGAAGTTCAACACCTCATCCCAATCAAACACAATATCACGAGCACGCCGTGAATCCAAATCGGCGAAGATCAGAGCACCTATGCCCACATCTTGTGCAATTTGTTCACCCTCTAACAGGTCGGGGTTTTTCTCGGTAATAATCTCACGCGCCAACTCAATGGCACGATTTAACACGTCTTCCAAAAAAATCACATTGCCTTTTCGCGTAGATGCTCCACCGCCGCCTTTGAAACTTAAACGGCCAAATACAACATGGGTACATTTCTTAACCCAATCATATTGCATCAAGTCCAAGACTTTGAACAGTTGTTTAAAATGAAGCGATTGTGCAACATCCACCACATAGAGCAACTTTTCAAACTTGTAGGTCTCCCAACGATATTCAGCAGCAGCCAAATCACGTGTACCATACAAGGTCGCATCGTCACTGCGAAGGGCTATCAATGGTGGCATATCCCACTTTTCCAAATCCACAATCGTTGCGCCCTCACTCTTCTTCAGCAAACCTTTTTCTGTTAATCGCTCAAGGGTTGCAGACATCTTGTCTTGATAAAAACTCTCACCAGCAATGGACTCAAATTCGATACCCAACATCTGATATACCCGATCAAATTCCTTAAAACTCACATCCACACAAATTTGCCACATCCGCACCGCTTCTTCATCACCTGCTTCAAGACGACGGAGCCACCCGCGTGCTTCTTCTTCAAGTTCGGGATTGTCTTCTATCTCTTCGTGAATACGTATATAAAGCTCCAACAATTTTTGAATCGTTATATCTGCCGTTAGTTCACCCTCACCCCAATAATTCCAGGCCAAAATCAACTTGGCAAATTGAGATCCCCAATCGCCCAAATGATTCACGCCCACCACATCATACCCCAATGCGCGATGGATATTGCGCAAAGAATTTCCAATCACAGTCGAACGCAAATGATGAATCCCAAATGGTTTGGCAATATTGGGATGCGAAAAATCAATCACCACGGTCTTGTCTTTACCCACATCGCTGCGACCAAAGTCGGCACCCTGTGTCAAAATCACCGACAGCGTCTCACCAACAAAGCTGCCCTTACTCACAAAAAAATTCAAATAGGGCCCAATAGGTTTTGCTTGGGCAATACGATCTCCCGTTTGAATTTTTCCGGCCAATTCTTCGGCGATCAAATTGGGCGCTTTGCGAAAGGTCTTTGCCAAAGTGAAACACGGAAAGGCATAATCGCCCATCTCAGGCTTCGGCGGTGTTTCCATCATTGCGACCACATCCGCCACTGCCAACTCAGTGATCTGTGCCACTTGTTGGGCAATCTCTTCTACAAAAGGATTCGACACAATAAAACTCCATTCATAAGAAAAACAAAAAACTGGGTGCAACCATTAAGCTAAGGCAGTAAGATTAGATCTCCGGTCTCCGGTCTTTGCTTCATTTCAGAATATTCAACTCTAAAATTTCTTGCACATCCGATTTGACCTGAACTGGAACGCGAAAACGATATCGCTGCTGCTGGCTAATAAGCACCACATCGCGATCAGTGAGCCATTCGTACCCCGAAAAATGTTGCCAAGACAAAAAGCGCATCCCTATCAAGACACCCCGGGCGCTCATCATGACGCGAATATTGATATAGGCCAAATAAAAAAACTCTAAGGACAACAAAAAACCAAACACTTGGGCAACAATACCAACACCATAAGAAATTGCCGCACCTCGAAACAACACCAATCCTACCACGACAATCAACAATGTATTCCAACGCTTTTGCAAAAACACAACAACAGACTCTGGGTTATCGTACATTAACCGTCGCAACCGCCAATACGCCACAATAGAAACGCCCAACATCAGTGGGGCCAATATCAACACAGCCTGCATCATCCACAACGACATTTCATCAACTCCGTTGAAAGTCTAATCTTTATGGGCAGTATAAATCGTTGCAATACCAAATGTGAGTCGAAATTCTTGTACCTGAGAAAAACCAACTTCTTCCAAACGGCGACAAAATTCGGGGCCTTCAGGAAAGCGCATCACCGACTCGTACAGATAATGATAAGCACTCTGATCACGAGAAATCACACGCCCGATGCGCGGCAAAACACATTTGAAATAAAAATTATAAATGCCCCGAAAAAGAGGGGTGCGTGGACGTGAAAACTCCAAAATGGCAGCCCGTCCACCCGGTTTTAAGACGCGAAATATCTCGTGTAATGCAGGTTCTAAATTGGCCACATTGCGAATACCAAACCCAATTGTCAAACCGTCAAATATCGCACGAGGAAACGGCAAATACTCACCATCACCACACAAAAATGTCAGTGCATCAGAACGCGCAGGGCTTTTCTCTACCCCTTTTCGCAACATCGGAACCGACAAATCAACACCCACCACATCAATGCTTGTATCCCGCTTTGCCGACTCAAATCCCAAGTCACCCGTGCCAGTTGCCAAGTCCAAAATACGCCAATTTGCACCCGGATTTAACTTGTCTATGGTCTTTTTCCGCCACACAATATCAATGCCCAAACTCAACACATGATTGAGCAAATCATAGGTGCCTGCAATGCCATCAAACATACGCCGAACAAACTCACGTTTGGCTTCTGGTTTCATCAACACATCACGATCGACCACAAAAACCCTTTCCCATAAAAGAAACCCTACTTCTCAAACCGCCTCACCACCACTTGCTTCATCACATCCACGGGAGGCATCGTGCCAGTCCAAATCTCAAAAGAACGTGCCCCTTGATAGACCAGCATATCCAACCCACCAAATGCTGAGGCACCCACAGATTTAAACTCGCGCATCAATTGTGTCTCTAATGGATTAAACACCGTATCGTACAAAACCAAATCGGAATGCACTGCCTTCACATCGGCCAATGGCGAAACATCTACATTTGGATGCATTCCCAACGATGTTGTATTAACAACCAACCCAGCATCGGCAAAAACCCGGGTCTGCTCTCCCGCATCCATGCCACCCACATCAATGGTTTTACCCGTAATCTTCTCCATATCTGTTGCAAGTGATTCTGCACGTTCTACCGTTCGGTTCAATATGGTCACACGCTTCACACGATCTTGATTGCCCAATGCATAGGTCACCGCACGTGCCGCACCACCGGAACCCAACACAACACAATGTTCGGGAAAAGTAGTCACACCCGCAATTTCACGCAGCGCGGTCAACACGCCATAAACATCGGTGTTATATCCAATTAACTCGCCGTCTTCAAGTGAAATCGTATTCACCGCACCCACGGCCAGCGCCTCTTCCGAGATGCGATCCATATGTTCCATCACAGCCAGCTTGTGCGGAATCGTCACATTGAGCCCTCGGATGTTCAACCCCATTAAACCGCGCATAGCCTCTCCAACGCGTTCGGGCAAAACATGAAATGCCACATAACAATAATCCACACCCAAAGCCGCAATCGCCGCATTGTGCATATCGGGTGAAAACGAATGCGCCACCGGATGCCCGATGACGCCCAAAACTTGACTCGTTGCGCGGATATTCAAAAAAGTCGCTCCTCGAATACTATCCCAATAAATCGTTCACAAATTCATCGGCAATTTCAAAGCTCTCTTTCCACGAGCAATCATAGGTATACCGAATAAACAACACACCACCGACAATGACCAGCAGAGTCCAAACAGCCAATTTAAAAAGTACTTTCATAGTGTCACCTCTTTGCGTTAACAACGGTTTCCAAACACGAAAACAGCTCCGCAAAATCTTCAGTCAACGATCCCACATTTGCAATTTGAGTTTCACCCTCAGCCACCAAACTGGCTAAGACCAACGCAACCGCCACACGTGTATCGCCTCCAGCATCTAACTCTGCACCTTGCAATGAAACAGGTCCTTGAACAACCAAACCATCGGGCATCTCGCCTACTTTGGCACCCAATCGCCGCAAGTTCTCAGCCATGAGAGCCAGGCAATCTACTTCGCCTTCGCGCAACTTCTGAGCATCTCGAATCACTGTTTCACCAGCGGCCTGTGTGCCCAAAACAGCCAAAAAAGGAACTTCATCTAAAAACAACGCCGTTTGATCACCACCAATGCGCGTGCGACGCAATTCGGATGGTTTGGCCGTCACGGTTCGAATCGCAAATTTGGACTCTGAACGAGCCACTTGAATTTCAAGCTGTGCATTAAACCGCCGCAGCAACTCCAACATGCGACGTGTCTTCCAATCGTTACCCACATAATGTAAAATCAGTTCAGACCGCGGCAACATCGCTGCCACACCCAACAAATACAATGCCGCACCCGGATCACCTGGCAAATCGTGCAACACCCCCTGCGGGTTTTGCCCATTGGGCATCACCAAATGATACCCCTCTTTGCCCACTTCCTTTTCTTTTTCAAATGCAACACCTGAAGCCTTCAGCAACACTTCAAAATCATCATCACCTGAAGAAGACTGCTCCAAGTGGACGTCGCCTGAAGCATCCAAACCCGCTAAAAAAAACGCTGTTTTAACAGCAATATCGGGTTCCTTAATCGTATATTTCGCACCCGTTAAATCTCGTCCACCCACAGCAAAAGGATAAACCCCTTCAACGGGTTTATCAACCCGTGCCCCTAAGGCTTCTAGTGCCGCAATCACAGAACCGGCCTGTGCACCACCTTCAAACTTTGTGTGAAATTCGGCCCCAGCTGTCATACCCGCCAAACATCCTAATAACAAATCCGACTGACCAATCTGAAAGGGTTCCTCTTGGGCCTTCAGTGACTCTCCACAGACCACAACATCCCCATCTTTGTGTGTGACCGAAATACCCAACGCCGTCAACGCAGAAATGAAAGGCGCAACCACTGGCCGCTGCGAACAATGGCGAATCACCGATGTACCTTCACTTTTTGCAGCCAACGCCAATGCCATCAACGCAATATTTGGGTTACCAGGCGTTTTACACGTTCCCTCTAAACCCCGCGCTTCTTGACTGACATACCCCTCCACATCTTGCACCATACCCCATTACTCCCTATCGCAATCGAACTTGATAACCAGCGGCACCTAAAATATGCACCGCTTGTTCTGCATCCACCTGTTTGTCAAACCCCATACGAATCGTCCCCCCCTCACCTTCGCGCACCTTCAGCACCTCAATATCTTCAATATTGATGTCACGCTTGGCCAATCGCGAAGCAGCATCCGCAATCACACCCGGTTTATCTTCTACCAGCAGCATAACCTCATGCAATGGATGTAGAAAACCTTTGGAATCTTTAGGAATCCCATTTCTGACTTTGTTCGCATATGCAAAATCATCTGATAGTGTACTTTGATTCACCTTATCGCGAATGGTTATCAGTTCTGAAATATAAGCACCAAGCATCTCACGAATCGGCGCGGTATTGGTTTGGCAAATATCGCGCCACATAGCAAACGGACTCGACGCAATGCGCGTCAAGTCTCGAAAACCACCTGCCGCCATTTGCAAAGGCAAACCATCGGCTTCATTTAACCGCCCAACCAAATTCACCAGCGAGGTCGCAATCATCTGAGGCAAGTGACTTACCGCAGCAGCCACACGATCGTGCGTCTCTGCATCCATGTGCATAGGCCGTGCGCCCAAAGAACGCACCAATGCCACCATCTCATTCATAGGTGCATCGGGCACGCCCGCAGCAGGTGTCAACACATACAACGCATTCTCAAACAAAAAGGGATCCGCCGCCCCCACGCCACTTTTCTCTGACCCTGCCATAGGATGCCCACCCACAAAAAAAACATCTGAGCGGCCAATCGCTTCAGCCTTGTCTACCAAAGCCCGTTTCGTACTGCCCACATCACTCACCACACATCCACTTGGCACAGCCTGGATCACATCCGGCAACTGCTCCATGATACGAGAAATGGGCGCACACAAAAAAACCAAATCCGCTTTTTGTAGGCCCTCAGTTAGCGCATCATACGTAAAACCAACATCAATTACACCCAACGCGCGCGCTTCCCGCAGAGTTTCATCACGGCTGATCCCAACAATTTCACGCCCAATACCCAAGCGCTTTAACGCCAACCCAAGCGAGCCACCAATAAGCCCCACACCGATAAGCGCAATTGTCGCATTTTTAAATGGTGGATCATTCATAGAGTCAACCGCTGTTTTCTTATCTGTGTGTATCTGTGTCGATATTCGCGCTTCGCAGCTCATTGTAGGCTACGCCTGTACTGTGGTTGCATTTTTATTTTATACCGCGTCGGCCAGTTCTTTCACAAATACTTCCGAGTCTTCCCACCCCAAACACGGATCTGTAATTGACTTGCCAAACACACCTTCTTCGGGTTTTTGGGCACCTTCAACCAAATAACTTTCGACCATCAAACCACGCACCGTCTTTTGGATCAATTCAGAATGACGACGGCTCCGCATCACTTCCAAACCAATACGGGGTTGCTCATAAAAAGCCTTATTTGAATTGTTGTGATTCGTATCTACCACAATGGTCGGGTTGGCAAGTTTGCGATCCATATACTGCTCAGAAATATACATTAAATCTTCATAGTGATAGTTTGCAATGCCACGCCCACCAAACAACAACCCACGTAAAACAGAATGTGCAAGCGGGTTGCCCGAAGTCGCGACTTCCCAGCCATTGTAGAAAAATACATGAGGGGCTTGCGCGGCGTAAATCGCATTGAACATCACATCCAAATCACCACCCGTCGGGTTCTTCATACCCGCCGGGGCCTCAACACCACTGACCGTTAACCGATGTTTTTGATTTTCCACTGACCGCGCGCCAACAGCAATATAACTGAGCAAATCTTCCACATAAGGCAAATTCGATGGATAAAGCATCTCATCAGCCCCCGTCAAATGCGACTCCCTCATTGCACGAATATGCATCTGACGAATGGACTTGACCCCTTCAACAAGATTCGGTGCTCTTTCTGGATCTGGCTGATGCGCCATGCCCTTATACCCTTCACCCGTTGTACGAGGTTTGTTGGTATAAATACGAGGCACCAGAACCAACTTGTCAATCACCTCTTCCTGCAACTTGGCCAAGCGACTCACATATTCGCAAACAGCATCTTCATTATGAGCCGAACAAGGGCCAATAATCACCAAAAACTTATCGCTCTTGCGTTCGAAAATAGCGCGAATTTCAGCATCGCGGTTTGCCTTCACCAATTTTAAATCTTCAGGCAACGGGATCTCGGCCTGTATTTCTTCAGCACTGGGAATGGGCTGAATGCGTTTGAAACTCATAATAAACTCCTTAATGCAGAACGCAAAGTGCAGAGCGTTTATTATCGCATGACTCTACGCGTTTTTTATGATTCTTCTGCGTGATCTTCTTCCAAGCGCAATGATTCATCTATTATTTGTTTAAAAATGCGTTGCACGGCCTCATGACTTAACGGACCTTTATTGAGCGATTTAATCTGATCCAGCACAGCCATTTCTCGGTCTGGCGCATAAAGAGGCAAGCCCGCTCCACGCTTGATCTCCCCTACGGCTATGGCACATTCAGCACGCGCATTCACCAATGCCAGAATCTGTTCATTCAAAGCGTCAATCTTCTCACGCCACGCATCCAGGCCTTTATCTGCCATGCGCGCCCTCCTTCAAAGGCTCTGTTAAAGATCCCACAAACAACCCTACTTTTGTAACAAGGTCCGCATCCTTACCATACTCGCCAATACGACGCACAATGGCACTGCCCACCACCACCGCATCGGCGCATTCGGCCACTTCGGCGACCTGGTGAGGTTGCGCAATACCAAAACCAACCGCAATGGGCTTGTCTGTATGCACACGAATGCGATCCACTTGTTCCTGAATCGCATCGGCCAAATGTTCCCGTTCACCCGTCACACCGGTGCGCGACACATAATAGACAAATCCCGTAGTTTTTGAGGCCAACAATTCAATGCGTTTGTCACGTGTTGTGGGTGTCACTAAAAAAATCGTATCCAACCCATGGGTGTCCATGAGCTGCTTATATTCAGTACCCTCTTCGGGTGGCAAGTCTAACATCAACACACCATCAACCCCCACCTCTTTGGACCGATTCACAAACCGGTCAATACCCATGCGATGAATGGGATTAAAGTAGGTAAACAACACAATTGGGATTTCGGTTTCTTTACGCAGATCAGCCACCATATTTAATACACCATTTAGGGTTGCACCTGCGGTTAACGCACGTTGAGATGCTTCTTGAATCACAGGGCCATCTGCCAAAGGATCAGAAAATGGCACGCCCAATTCCAAAACATCCACACCTTGGCGGTCCAATTCCAACACCAGTTGATGGGTTATTTCTAAACTGGGATCACCTGCAGTAATAAAGGCCACAAACCCCTTACGCCCCTGTTTTTTCAAATCTTCGAACCGTTTTCCTATTCGCGTCATCACCACTCACAGTCTTATGTTAGTCCAGTTATAAAATTCGTAGCCTGTTGCACATCCTTATCGCCACGCCCAGATAAATTCACAATGATAATTTGATCTTTATCCATCTCAGGTGCCAGTTTGCAAACATGTGCAATCGCATGAGCACTTTCAAGTGCAGGAATAATTCCCTCCGTACGACTCAACCGCTGAAAGGCTTCCAATGCCTCGTCATCAGTCGCATACGTATACTCCGTGCGAGCCATATCACGCAAGAAACAATGCTCTGGGCCTACTCCCGAATAATCTAGACCTGCCGAAATCGAATGCGTTAATGCAATTTGCCCATCATCATCTTGCAACAAAAAAATACGCGAACCGTGCAACACACCCAATTCGCCCCCATTAAATCGGGCAGCATGTTCTCCAGATTCAATACCACGCCCACCAGCTTCCACACCAATCATACGTACATCAGCATCTTCTAAAAAAGCATGGAACAAACCAATAGAATTGCTACCGCCTCCTACACAAGCCACCAACGCATCGGGCAAACGGCCCTCTTTTTCTAAAATTTGCGCCCGTGCTTCCAAACCGATCACCCGTTGAAAATCGCGTACAATCATCGGGTAAGGATGAGGCCCAAGCACCGATCCAAAGATATAAAACGTATCTTCAACATGGGTCACCCAATCGCGAATGGCTTCATTGATGGCATCCTTAAGCGTCTTGCTGCCCGAGCTTACCCCCGTCACTTTGGCACCCAACAAACGCATTCGAAACACATTGAGTGATTGGCGCTCCATATCCTCTTCGCCCATGTAGATTTCACATTCCAACCCAAACATGGCCGCCACCGTCGCAGTTGCCACACCGTGTTGACCGGCACCCGTTTCGGCGATGATGCGCGTTTTGCCCATGCGTTTGGCCAACAAAATCTGTCCCATTGCATGGTTGATTTTATGCGCACCCGTGTGGGCCAAGTCTTCACGCTTCAAGTAAATCTTAGCACCACCCAATTGCTTGGTCAAGCGTTGTGCTAAATACAAAGATGTGGGGCGCCCCACAAACTCGCGCAAATACTGTGCGAGTTCGGCCTGATATTCAGGATCGGCTTTGGCTTCTTTATAGGCCGCTTCCAAGTCTTCAAGCAACGCCATCAGCGTTTCGGGCACATACTGCCCACCATAAGGCCCGAAATGCCCATTTTCATCGGGCAGCGTTGGAATCTCTATCGTATTTGTTGCCACATTAAATCCTTCCGATATTAAATATCGCGAACCATTTTATCATAAAATGCAACATATTTATCTTTATCAGGTCCATCAATCAATTCCATTGCATCGCGCGGGTGTTGGTTGTGTTGACCCGTGATGTTATAAGGTACCAAAGGCCCCCAATCTAATTTTTGACGCAGCGGCACAATGTAATCTTGCAAAAATTTGTAGACAGGACGAATTTTGAATTTGGGATTGCGCAAAAAACCAAGTAAAAGTTCCATCGGGCAATTTCCAGCACCCCGACCTAACCCAGCCATTGTCGCATCAATGCGATTGGCACCCAAAATAATCGCCTCGATCGTATTGGCAAAAGCCAACTGTTGATTGTTGTGTGCATGAATGCCCACTTCTATATTTGTACCTTCAACAGCTTCTAAATAATTCCGCACCAAAATATCAACTTGCTCACGATAAAGCGCACCAAAACTATCTACGACACAAATTGCACCTACAGGTGTTTTGGCAAGCACTTCCAAAGCCTGTGCAATCTCGACATCTTGAACTGTCGAAATGGCCATAATATTGCAGCTTGTTTCATAGCCTTTTTCGTGAGCATCGAGTACCATCTCGACAGCTTCAGAAATCTGTCCAACATAACAGGCCACACGTACCATATCGACCACACTCTCACTGCTGGGCAAAATATCTGTGGCCCAATTGCTCTTGCCCGCATCAGCCATAATAGCAATTTTCAAACCCGTGGCTTCAGGATCATGATCACCAGTAATCTTGCGAATATCTTCCTCATCACTGTGGCGAAAGGCACCAAAGTCTTTCTTTGAAAACATCTCTTTAGAATTGCGATATCCAATTTCCATATAATCAACACCTGATTCAACGCAGGTATCATAAGTGGCTTTTACAAAGTCAGTTTTGAAATGGTGGTCATTCATCAAACCGCCATCGCGAACCGTACAATCCAAAACCTTCAACTCGGGGCGATATGTAATCCAGGGTGCTGTCATGGGAAGAATCCTTCCTTTTTAATGTATTCCAACTTATGATTATCGACTTGCTCCAGAAACCAAATGAAAGACCAACCCACAACCTTGGGGCAGTGGATCAAACTGAACAAAAACTGTATATCCTGCATGTATTAATAACTGTTTCTCAATCAACCTAACAAGGTCTTTTGAAAAGACATCCAAACCATCTTGCCAATCAACAGGAAACACAATCACCAAGTGAGAAGCACGGCAAGGATTTGGATGTTCAAAAACCATACTGCCATCCACAACCCCATCAAACACTCGAAAATGTTCCTGCCCGCGATACAAGTGAAAATGCACTTGCCTTACTTCTTGATTTACGCCGCCATTCACCCCAAATGAAAACCCGTTCCAACCCCATTCTGTAGCCAATGTACGTGCCGTATCAAGCAGTGCCAATAAATATCCCTGATTCTCGTATGTAAGCAAATCGGAGAATGTGGCGATGGCGCGTTTAGGAATGATCAAAACATGATCATCATATGATGGTTTCGGATGTGGAAACGCAAAGACCATCTTGTTGGCGACAATCGGCCTCACAGGTATCAACCCACTGCCATATTGAAACCCCAGCCCGATCAATCGCCCTGTTATAGGATGCTTAGACACCCAGCGGGCAAACCGAAAAAGTGTCGCAGCAATCACATCGACCACTTCACCAAAGTATACTTCCGTTTTCCACGCCGCATCACCAAATACTTACCCGCCAACCCATCAGCAGGTTTCAGTACACGATCCATTTCTTCACACCGGTCACCATTAATATAAATGGCACCCATCTGAATATCTTCTCGCGCTTGGCGTTTGGAAGACGAGATCTTAGCCTCCACCAACAAATCGAGCAGCCCAACTTCCAAAACACCATTGAGCACATGAGACGGCACATCACTAAAACCATCTTCAATCTCATCACCGCTCAAATCATCTAACTTGCCATAAAAAAGGGCCTCCGAAACATGCACTGCCCGATCTTTTGCCACCTCACCATGAATAAATGCCGTCACTTCTTCGGCCAAAACACGTTGTGCCGTGCGCTGACCGGGATTCTCGGCGACTTCTTTTTCTAATTCATTAATTTTTCCATGGTCTAAAAAAGTAAACAGCTTTAAAAACCGCACCACATCTACATCGTCTGTATTCACCCAAAATTGATAAAATTGATAAGGCGATGTTTTGGCAGGGTCAAGCCAAATGGTACCCGACTCTGTTTTGCCAAACTTGGTACCATCCGATTTTGCCAGCAGCGGAAATGTCAGACCATAAACCGTCTTTTCTAAGGATCTGCGCACCAACTCAATACCCGCCGTAATATTACCCCACTGGTCACTGCCCCCAATTTGCAACTCACATCCATATTGCCGATTCAACTCAGCGAAATCATAGGCCTGAAGCACCATATAACTAAACTCGGTAAATGAAATACCCGTCTCTAAACGCGACGAAACCGATTCTTTGGCCAGCATATACCCCATAGAAAAATGCTTGCCCACATCGCGCAACAACTCAATCGCACTCAGTTCACTTAACCACGTATAGTTACTCACCATACGCGCGGGGTTGGCCTCTGCTTTAAAATTCAAATATTTCTCTAACTGCTTGCGCTGGCTCTCCGTAAAGGCCTTGACCGTCTCATCGGTATTGAGTGTACGTTCTTCTTTTTTTCCACTCGGGTCACCTATCAGCCCCGTCCCCCCCCCCACCAAAGCAATTGGAATATGTCCGGCATCTTGAAAACGTCGCAAGCCCATCATAGGCACCAAACTACCCACGTGCAAACTGTCAGCCGTCGGGTCAAACCCACAATACAAAGTAACGGGCCCTTGGGCCAATCGCTTGCGAAGCGCATCTTCATCTGTCATTTGATAAATGTAACCGCGAAATGCGAGATCGTCTAAAATATCCACCGAACTTACTCCCTCATATGTCATTCGTCTATTTGTCTATTCGCACAGCACACAGCCTTCAAAAACTGTTTCACTTTTCTATGATCTTTTTTTCCAGGTTCTGCCTCAACACCGCTGCTCGCATCCACAGCATAAGGCATCACAGCTTCAATCGAAGCTACAACATTATCAGGATTCAAACCTCCTGACAAAACAATACGCCCCACATCTTTGGCTGCGATCGCTTTAGACCAATCAAATGTTTCACCCGTGCCACCGTATTTGCCCACCTTGTCCGTATCCAACAAAAAAGTGTCCACCAAATAGGAACGCATTTGCTCGGGTTCAAAGTTTTCGCCCACACGCAATGCACGAATCACTGGCACCGCATGCCCCAAACACGCCTCAGGCGGTTCATCACCATGCAATTGAATGGCACGCAAACCCGCCAACTTCACAACCGCATCCATTCTTGCCTCAGACGCATTCACAAACACACCGACGGATGTCACAAACGGCGGCAATGCTGCAACAATCTCACCCACAATCTCAGGTGCCACATAACGCGGGCTCTTCTCGTAAAAAATAAACCCCAATGCGTCGGCACCCGCATCCACCGCACACAACGCATCATCTCGATTGGTAATGCCACACACTTTAACCCGCACCATTGCCCACCAACTCTCTCAACTTGGCACCCATGTCCGC
>JBLHJX010000041.1:0-26604 GCA_047619225.1 Candidatus Latescibacterota bacterium | reverse complement strand
GCCTCTACGCTGGTGCCTCGTCTTTTTGGGCGAAAATACAACAATTCTCGGATAACTCGAAGCACATGTTTCTTGCCTTTCTTAGGTGGAATAAACAATTCAACTTCATCCGTAAAAACGATCAGCCCAACCCGGTCATTATTTTGGATGGCAGAAAAAGCAAGCAACGCACAGATCTCAACCCCCACCTCCCCTTTCATTTGCTCTACAGTACCAAAATCACCCGACGCACTTGCATCCACCATCAACATCACCGTCAACTCGCGCTCTTCATCAAA
The DNA here is from genome assembly GCA_047619225.1 of Candidatus Latescibacterota bacterium. Classification (GTDB taxonomy): domain Bacteria; phylum Latescibacterota; class UBA2968; order UBA2968; family UBA2968; genus JABIFK01. The sequence continues at coordinate 26,326 of JBLHJX010000041.1, read as the reverse complement.
CACCTTCACATAAGGCTCACCCATGCGCGCTGTAACATTCCAGTCGATGGTTCGAATATCGTCACTTGCTTGATACTCGCGTACTTCCGCAAAAGCCATCCCTCGACCTTTGAATACCGAATGATATTCACCCGCGAAAATGGTATTTACCAAATTGCGCGTACGAATCTCTATGCGTTTGACTTTTTTTAGAATCTCTGCAGGGATCATAAGAATTAGGGATCAGGGAATTTCGTTTCATAAACGAAGCGAGATCACCTCTAACTTTTCGGATTAAGGAACCTCAACATGATCAAATACCTGACGTACAATGTCTTCTGATGTGACTTCCTCAGCTTCAGCCTCATAGGTTACCAACACCCGGTGTCGCATTACATCCATACCCATTGCTTTGACATCTTCAGGCGTCACATAGCCTCTGTGGCGTAAAAAAGCATGGGCCTTTGCGGCCTTTGTAAGGGCTATAGACCCGCGAGGTGAGCAGCCAAATTCTATCAAGCCATCCAAGTCTCGCAATCCATACGCCAATGGCGCGCGTGTTGCCAAAACAAGATCTACAATATAATCTTTAATTTTAGAATCAACGTAGACCTGATTTGTCACATTGCGGGCGCGGATCAAATCATCGGTCGTAATAACTTTTGAAATCTCAGGGCTGTCTTCTCCGCCCATTCGATCCACAATCAAGCGTTCTTCTTCTTTGCTTGGGTAGGTAACCCTCACCTTCAACATAAACCGATCAACCTGTGCTTCAGGCAAAGGATAAGTGCCTTCTTGCTCTATTGGGTTTTGTGTTGCCAAAACCAAAAATGGGTCGGGCAAAGGAAAGGTCTTATTGCCAATGGTCACTTGCCGTTCTTGCATGGCCTCTAACATGGCACTTTGTACTTTAGACGGTGCGCGATTGACCTCATCAGCCAAAACCAGATTCGCGAAAACGGGCCCTTTTTGCACAACAAACTCGCTCGTCTGCTGGCGATAAACTACCGTTCCGACCAAATCGGCGGGCAACAAATCTGGTGTAAATTGGATGCGCTTAAAAGATGCTTGAATCGCCTGCGCCAAGGTATTCACCGTAAGTGTTTTGGCCAATCCCGGCACACCTTCCAACAACACATGCCCATTACAGAGTAACCCAATCAGCAAGCGCTCAATCATATCTTGCTGACCCACAATTACTTTGCCAACTTCCTTCATCAACCGATCAACAAAAGCGCTTTCTGCTGCAACGCGTTCATTTATCACTTGTATGTCTTGTCCCACACTCATAGATACCTCATGAATCACAAACTTGAATCTCGCGAAACAGTTTCGGGAAACAACCAAGTTTCTGGTGTCTTGCCCATGTTTTGGATAGAAATTTGAGCGTCGTCTGCCAACTCAGATTGGGCGTAATTTTCGATCACTTTTTGGTAGGCGACTTTTGCTTTTTCATATTCCCCATCTTGGTCGTAGATGTAGGCTATCATAAATTGTGCTTGTGCACAAAAGCGGCTGTCAGGAAAGTGTTGTATCAAAGACTCGTAGCGTGCTATCGCAGCAGCATGCTTGTTCTGATTCATCAAAACCCGTGCCAGAGCCTGTAATGCGATGTCGGCTCGAGAATCGTTTGGAAATCGATCTAAAAATTCTGATAATTTTGCTTCAGCAACGTCATAAGTGTGGATATCGTGTGTTGCCTTTTCACCTTCAGCAAACAGAACATCACCCGATTTACCCGAGCACCCAACAACGGCCAATGCAAATATGAAAAAGGCATATTTGAAACGCATTATGCAACCACCTCTCTTTCAAAAGGACGTTTGTGTTGACGCTTATAGGGCATGAAAGGTTCCTTTTTTTAATAATTCCCAAAGATTTAACCTGCTTATCTTCATTTATTTTATAAGAGATAAAAGTGCGCCACTCAAACAAGTTTGAAATTTAAACCATTGTGATCATCTCGTCAAGATATACAGTATCCAGACCTTCTTCTGCCTAAGCGTGCAACACAGGCCAACACCAAGAGTGTGCCAAATTCGGTTGCCCACACCCAAGTCGACTCTTCCCAAACCGCGTTGGTACGGTATCCAATGAGTACTTCATAGGCCAAAATGACCACCAGCGAAAAGCCGATCCAAGGCAACTGGGGATTGAACACCAAAAAAGGAATGAGCCAAATCAAGTACCAAGGATGCAATGTTGGCGTCAACAGAGTAAACCCTGCCATGATTATGAAACCGGCTTGCAGGGGAGGCACGCGACGAAGTGTAACTGCCAAAATCAAGACACCAAACAAGCCCCCAATCACTTTACGGGCCACGAATCCATCCCCCAAATAGGTTTGCAATATCCAAAACAATGGGCTGTTAAACTCCCAGTTAAGCGTATAGGTGCTCAAACTCCCCCAAAGCGGCCCGTCCATCACCATAAAGGGTGTATAACCTACCAAAACAACCATTGGCAACAGCAATAAGGCTTTCCAATTTGTGGGGAACCACCGGGGCGACCATCGCACCAAAGTTGGAATCAACACCAAAGGCAAGAATTTTGTCAAAACCCCCGCACCCGCTAAAGAAATAGCCAAAAAGTCTCGTCTGACCTGCCAGGCCCATAACGCCAGCATCAGACCCATCACGCCCAAAAAATCCATATGGCCACTTCCTGCACCTTCAACCACCACCAAAGGGTGCCACAAATAAATGATTACCGCTTCTTTGTTTTTTTTCTCAAGCTGTAACAACTTAATCAATACCCATCCCACCGACAAATCTGCGATCACAATCATGATCTTTAGACCCAAAACCGAACCAAATAATGCATGGGCAATCAAAAAAAAGAACTGCGTAACAGGCGGATAAATAGTTGGCAAATCTGGGTGATTAATATAAGGATAAATGACATGGTCACGCAGAAGGGCGAGAAACTCAGAATGAGGGGGATACAGATAGGGGTTCACGCCCGACGCCAAAACCCGACCATCCCATATATAACGAAATATATCATCCGACAGACTGGGTTCCGTTAATAACAATGTCACACGAAAAAGAACAGCAAAAAAACAAATCCAGGACAAAGAGACTTTCGTCCGTTGCCATACCCCAATGCCATAAGCCACCCCAGCAACCCCATAAAACAAAAAAAAGATCGGTATGTGAGCGCCCAAATCACCTAAGGCCAACATACCGATCATACATACTTCAATAACCCCGCCAAGCACAAGCGGGATAATCCAAGGGGTAAAACGCATCAGCTTGTTTTCCCCTCTGCGAAATCTTTCAAACTCTTAATCTGCTCCTCATTACCCATCGAAATCAAAATATCACCCTCTTGAAAAACAACAGCAGATAACGACTTCGTTCCTGAATCATCAATTTTTGTTTGACCATCAGGATCATGAATGCCAAGAATGATGGCACCTGTTTGTTTACCCATACCCGAGTCACGCAATGCCTTGCCCACCATGGACGATTCTGCCGTAATGTGCACCTCTTCCATGCGTATAGACATACTGTGTTGTTCCATTGCCACATCCAAGAAATTGACCACCGATGGCCGCAATACCACCGATGCCATCCGCCGTCCCGCAATTTGATAAGGCGAAATCACACGGTTGGCCCCCGCACGTTCTAATTTGCCAACAGTGCGTTCTTCTGCCGCTCTGGCAACAATCATCAAGTTGGGGTTCAACTGACGCGCCGTCAAAACCACAAAAACATTAATTTCGTCTTGACGCAGTGCCGCAATCAGACCTTTTGCGCGTTCAATGCCAGCCTCAATCAAAGTTTCATCATCTTCGGCATCGCCTTGTAAAAAGACAATACTTTCGTCACGCGCCAGTTCAGACTCCTCGGGGTTGCGTTCAATAATTAAAAAAGGCACACCTTCACGCTGAAATTCCAGGGCTACTTCTTTGCCAACTACCCCACATCCACAAATGATATAATGATCTCGCATCTGAGAAATCTTCCGTTCCATACGTCGTCCTCGCATCAATTGTAAGATCTGACCTTCAAAAATGAAAGTAATGAGGGTGGTTACAGAATAACCTGCTGTCAACATACTACAAAACAGAAGCACAATGGTAAACTGCCGACCTGCCAATGAAAGCTTATGCACCTCGCCATAACCAACGGTCGTAATCGTAATCACCGTCATGTACAAACTGTCGGTTATAGTCCATGGCTCACCACCGGGTTGTTCGGATTCTATCAGATAATAACCCAAGGTCCCCCCCCCAACAACACCCGTCAACAACAAGAAAGCAATTGTGAATCGACCAAAAGCACTCATATCAATTCAATGCCCTCGCCAAAATGTAGGCATAAATAAAACCAAAACAGCAAACAGTTCCAAGCGCCCCAAAACCATGCAAAGCGACAAAAGATATTTGCCAGCATCGGGGATCGACGAAAAATTATCTACCGGCCCAACCAAACCCAAACCGGGGCCAATATTGTTCAAAGTAGCAATGACTGCGGTGACAGCAGTCACCAAATCAACCCCCATCGCCGCTATAGCCAAAGAGCCAAAAAGCACCACGTGCAAAGAAATACAAAAAAAGATCAAAATAGCATCGCGCACATCATCTTCAACAGGAATACCACCCACCTTCAATGTACGCACCATATTGGGGCGAAAAACTTTCTCCATCCCCAAATAGGCTTGTTTGAGCACCACCAAAATTCTAACGACCTTCATGCCTCCCCCAGTTGATCCTGCACATCCCCCCACAAACATGAGGGCAATCAATATCATCTGAGAAAACGAAGACCACTGCTCAAAATCTGCTGTGCCATATCCTGTTGTTGTGATGATTGAAACCACTTGAAAACCTGCATATCGAATGGCTTGAAAGACACTGCCATAGGTTTGGCGAAAAATCAAATCAACAGAAATGAGAAGGGTCGAAACACCAATAAGCGTTATAAAAAAGCGCCACTCGGAATTGCGCCAAACGCTCTTCCAATCGCCTTTAATAACCTGGAAATACAACCCAAAATTCGTACCTGCCAAAACCATAAAAATCACAATAACCACATCCACAACAACACTGTTATAATACCCTACGCTTTTATTCCAGACCGAAAAACCACCCGTTGCCATCGTGCCAAATGTATGACATAAGGCATCATATACCGACATCCCCAACAACCACAAAATGACAGCCAATACAATTGAAAGACCCAGATAAATCCGCCACAACAATGATGCAGTCTCACTAATACGAGGGCGTAAAACTTCAGCGGTTGGCCCAGGCACTTCAGACTTAAACAGCTGCTTGCCACTCACCCGAAGATACGGTAAGATGGCCACAAACAAAACCACAATGCCCATACCACCCAACCAATGCGTAAAACTACGCCAAAACAATACCCCTTTGGGCAAAGTCTCAATGTCTTGCAAAATGGTTGACCCAGTTGTGGTAAAACCCGACATAGCTTCAAAATAGGCATCGGCAAAGTTCGGCGTTGCGCCAGATAAATAAAAAGGCAAAGCCCCAAAGAGCGCCGCCAATAACCAGCTCAGACCAACCATGGCCATGCCTTCACGCCGCAACAGAGGCGCCTTGCTGCCCCATCCCAAAACAAATAGGCCCCCGCCAGCACCGAGGCAAATCACCATAGACCAAACCAACGCACCAACGTCTGGCTCGTCTAGATACAAACTCCAAAAAAGAGAAAAGCTCATCGACAGGCCAATAAACATCACAAGCACGCCAACGAGCCTCAATACGGTACGAAAGTTCATAATAAGATCATCTTAGTTTTTCCATTTGGGGCTTTGAAACATCGCCTCCAACTCGTCCAAGGCTTCAGAAAGTACAAAGGCAATAACAGTGTCACCCGCCAAAATGGTATCGCCACCACGGGGCACCAACACCTTTTCACCACGCACCAAAGCACCGATAATAACACCTTTGGGAAACCGCAATTCATCGCCCAACATACGGTTTACGGCAGAAGCATTTGGCTCGGCTGTCAACTCCACAACCTCAGCATGGCCATCATTCAATAAAGCCATTGAGCGAATGTTCGATCCACCCGCCAATGTCAAAATGCGATTTCCTGTCAAAATGCGAGGGCTCACCGCATGATCAATGCCCACATGCTCAACCAAAGGTGCATAATCTGCCCGATTAACCGACACAACAATGTGGGCAACACCCATTTGTTTGGCCTGCAACGAAGACATCAAATTAACTTCGTCACTGCCACACAAAGCAACAAATACATCTGCATCACCAACACGTTCTTCTGCCAATACAGACCGCCGCGTTGCATCACCGTGAATAATGCGTGTGTCTGACAAAATACGAGACAATGAATCGCATCGCTCACGTCTGCCTTCTATTAAGGTGACCCCTACGCCCCGTGCTTCCATCATCTGCGCCAACATCAAAGCCGTTGTGCCCCCACCTGCAATCACCACATTTTCGGCCCCTTCTTCCACATCTTTAAAAAGACGACGCACCGCCCGAGCACGCCCAGAGGGCATGATCACTGTAACCCGATCACCCGCGCAGACCACATCTTCTGGTCCTGGGATGGTCATATTTTCGCCACGAGACAAAGAGACGACCAGCGATTCCAATTCGCGATCTGGGGGGAATAGATCACGAATACGCTTGCCTGCCGCGGGCGAATCGTCGGGGACCATCATCTGACGCATCTGAACTTTATCGTGAGCAAAACTTTCAACAGCAACAGCGGCAGGGTTCTCAATCAATTTTGCAATTTCAAAAGCTGTTATCGATTGTGGAGAAATGATCATATCAATATCTAAGAGATTTTGATATTCAATTTTCCCGCCCTTGTGGTAGGCCTGATTATAGACGCGCGCAGCCGAACGCACCGCCCCCAATTGCTTAGCGGTTCCAGCCGCAATAAGGTTCACTTCGTCGCTGTTGGTCACAGCAGCCACCAAATCGGCATGTGCGACGCCTGCCATTTCCAAAATTTGTGGGCTGGCACCATGTTCACAAATGGTGCGAATATCCAAATTTTCCTCGGCAAGCAGCAACCGACCACGATCCACATCAATCATCGTCACGCTGTGTTTTTCCTGAGATAAAACCTGGGCAATATGCGTGCCTGCCTGCCCCGCGCCAATCACAATGGCTTCCATAGACGCTGTTATCTCCTGCGCTCTTGTTTGACTCGCCGCCGAGGAGGATCTATACGCAACACAATATTGCCACGACGAAATGCCCGCACCGCGCCCGTTGATTCAGATATTGCAATGGCAATAGCGCGGGTTGTTTTTGTAATTGACGCTGCAGCAACGTGACGCGCACCCAACCCTTTGGGCAAAACCAAACCCGTGACATCTGCTGCAATATACCGCCCCCCCGATAGAATAACCCCATCTTCCTGAATAATAAAAGCCCCATCCATCAAAGCCACTTCTTTCACGCCTTCGTGAATGTCAGGGTTTGTAATGTTCTTTTCCCGTTCGGCATATCCACGAAATGGGTCAAATGTCATAACCCGGGAGTTGTTTGAAACGCGCTCAGAATCGCCGATGACAAACAATGCGCCCACCGGATCACCTTCTCGACCTTCTTGGCCTATTTCAACAGCCAAGTCGAGAACGGCTTTAACGACTTCCAAAGGCAGATCACCCGCCAACTCAGCAACCCGCATGGGATCATACCCTTCAAACCCTCGACTCGTATCAACGACCAGCATGGCATCAATATTACGGGGGTCTAACATGCGCGTAATACATACCAACCGGCTACCACGACGAACGTATCCCCCTTCCATCCCCAAAATCACACATTGGCGGACACGCTCAAAATGTGAAATGTCATCGGTTCCAAAATCAAACTGTAACCTCTGCACTCCTGTCTCTTCAATCCCGCTCAGAAATCGAGGATTTCGCGTAACAACCAAAGTTGAACACACATCATTCAGCTTTTGAACAGCAGGCCTAGTAATGCCCGAATCAGCTACCAATAAAATCAAATCAGCCTTTACATCTTTGGCAAATTCGGCTGCCATATCGAGAAAAACCTGCGACTGATTTCGTTTTTTCGAAGAATTAGACATGTTAAACTCTATATCTCACAGAAAAGACCACCCCAAGAGAGGTGGTCTAAGAACAAACCTATTGAACCCACCCTTAACGACGCGTACCATACCGAGGTCGACGACCATAGGTTACTGTTTTCGACGTCTCTGCATTTACAGGAGACGGCAAAGACGCCTCTGCCGCTTGTGCTACATCACCTGCACGTTCAAGCCCAACAAATTCAGACGCGATATCTTTGGTCAAAATAGTGGGACCACAATCGTAGAAAGGGACACCCGCCTTAAATGCACGTTGTGCATCTATTCGAATCACAGCCCCACGACAACCCGGCCGGCTGCTCAACTGTTCTGCAACATCTGCATCAAAAGACAAATGAAGGTATTCTCGGTCTTTTGGCACAAGCCCCTCCGAAATTACGGCCTGTGCGGCACTTGGGTCAACACCTTTATAGAGAAATTCGGGGGGTTCAGATGATTCAACCCCCAATTCTATGTGAAAACTATGGCCATATCGTGCTCGAATCCGTCCCTCAACAATTTCAAAACGTTGCTTCTCACCATCATAAACCACCGACTCAACAGACTCAAGCGTTAAAGACGCGTCTTTTTTTTGCAGTGCACCCAAAACAGCTTGCAAATCGGCAAAGCCATATTGATCCATCTCAAGCCCAAATTCCTCGGGCCTGTGTCGCAACATCAGTGACAGAAGTTTGGACATTTGAACTTTATTTCGCATCATGGACATTGCCCCTATAACAAATTTTGAATAAAAGAAAACTACCGCACCCAATGTGCATCAAATGTGATCAAATAGCCACAAACAGATTAAACGTTCTAAGTCTTGCGGATTTATGATACCCCTAGCTCGTTTCAAATGCCACTTCCTGCGCAGCGTCAATGTCTTGAACGCCAATCAACTCTAATCCCTCTGGCGCACGTAGGCCCGACAAATTGCCCTTAGAAATGATGCAGCGTGAAAATCCGAGCTTATGCGCTTCGGCAATGCGACGATCCATCTGCCCAACAGGCCGAATCTCCCCCCCCAAACCCAACTCCCCAACCACAACCGTGTCGTGTGGCACTTGTTTGCTCCGAAAACTCGACACCATTGCCAATGCCACACCCAAATCGACGGCAGGCTCATCTAAGCGTAACCCGCCAGCCACATTGAGAAAAATATCTTGAGACCCAAGCTGTAAACCAGATCGTTTTTCTAAAACAGCCACCAAAATCGCCATTCGGCGACTATCAAAACCATTGGCCACCCGCTGTGGATAACCAAAATTACTGCGCGCAACCAGAGCTTGAACCTCAACCAAAATAGGCCGTGTACCTTCTACAGTACAAACTGTCACGGCGCCTTCACGGTGTTCATTTCTGTCTGGCAAAAACATTTGAGATGGATTGGGCACCTCAACCATGCCCGCATCCCGCATTTCAAAAATACCAATCTCATTGGTAGATCCAAATCTATTCTTCGCAGCACGCAAAATGCGAAAAACCCCGTGCCTCTCACCTTCCAAATACAATACCGTATCAACCAAATGTTCTAACACACGAGGCCCTGCAACCGTACCCTCTTTGGTGACATGACCCACTAAAAAAACAGCTGTTCCAGTACGCTTGGCCAGCGACACCAACCGTGCGGCACATTCTCTTACTTGCCCAACACTACCTGGCGCACTTTGCAAGTCAGGGTTGAAGATGGTCTGTATCGAATCAACCACCACTGCCACGGGTTGGATTTCTTCAATATATCCGCAAATTAATTCAAGATTAGATTCCGAAACCAAGAGCAAGTCTTCCGCTAAGGCACCAACGCGTTGGGCACGCATCCGAGTTTGTCGCGGAGATTCTTCTGCTGAGACATACAGCACCTTGAGTCCTGACAACGCAAGTTGAGACACCGCTTGCAATAACAATGTAGACTTGCCAATACCAGGATCGCCACCAACCAATGCCGCCAACCCAGCGACAATCCCACCGCCTAAAGCCCGATCAAACTCTGCAATGGACGTACTGGTACGCTCATCCTGCCCTCCAACGACTTCTGTAATGGGAACAGGAGGGTTGGCTCTTATAAGGCCGTCACGCTGCTTTTTCTGTGGTGTAGAGGGGGCATCAGCCTCCTCGGCACACGTATTCCAAGCACCACACCCAGCACAACGTCCAAACCATCTGCTCGAATCAGCCCCACATTGCTGACAAACATAATGCACCCGCATTTTGGCCATCATTGCCCCAAAGTTTAAGGAAATTCGCGGTACATTTCAGGTTCTTCAAAACGCAAAAATTCACCAACAAATGTCAAAAACACATTGCCAATAGGTCCGCTGCGTTGTTTGCCCAAAATAATCTCGGCCACGCCTTCTTGAGAGTTGCCTTCTTCATCGGTAATACCATAGACCTCTGGGCGGAACAAAAACATCACCACGTCGGCATCTTGTTCAATACTGCCACTTTCACGAAGATCCGACAATTGCGGGCGCTTATCAGTACGACTCTCCACAGCACGGGACAACTGAGAACACGCAATAACAGGTACTTTTAGCTCTTTGGCCAAACCTTTAAGTGAACGAGAAATGTAGGCAATCTCTTGCTCGCGACTACCAAAACTCTCAGACGCGGTCATCAACTGCAAATAATCGATAAAAATCAAACCAATATTATGCTCGTGTTTGGCCCGCCGCGCTTTGGCGCGCAGTTCCATAATAGAAATGCCTGCCGTGTCATCAATATAAATCGGAGCCTCTATCAACTTGCCAGTCCACTCCGACAAGCGTTGCCACTCCTCTTCTGAGAGTCGCCCCGTGCGCAACCGGTGTGAACTGACCCGTGCTTCTGAACACAAAAGTCTTTGAGCCAGCTGTTGTACTGACATTTCTAATGAAAAATACAACACAGGTGTGTTGCCTTTAATCGCTGCATTTCGCGCAATGCAAAGCGTTATAGCCGTTTTACCCATGGCCGGTCGTGCAGCCAAAATAATGAGATCAGAGGCTTGCAAACCAGCAGTAATCTCATCAAGCTCAGTATACCCTGTTGTTACCCCCGACAAAGATCCCGCATTTTCCTGGGCGCGTTCAATGGCAGCAAACGTTTCATCCATCACCGATTCTAACGACACCACACCATTACCCAACTCCCCTTCAGCAATTTGAAACACCCGCTGTTCGGCGCGATCAATGACCTCTTTGACATCCGTCGTTTCGTCATAAGATTCAATCGAAGTCTGGGTTGACGCATCAATTAACCGCCGCCGTTGGGCTTTTTCCAAAACAATATTCGCATGATATTCCACATTGGCCGCTGTGGCCATTTCGCCTGTCAACTCGGCGATAAAAGCAGGCCCCCCAACTTCATCCAATTGACCTCGCCGTGACAACTCTTGGGTGAGTGTGACTTGATCAATGGGCTCACCCCGTTCAGAAAGCCGATGAATACATGCATAAATCTTGCGATGGGGTGTATGATAGAAAGCCGTCTCATCACCCAACACTTCAACAACACGGTTAATCGCCAAGTTATCAATTAACATAGCCCCCAAAACAGCGCGTTCAACATCCAATGCTTGGGGCCGGGCACGATCAACTGCAGAATTATCCGATGAAGTTATAGGTCGTTCGCTTGCCATGTTATAATTCAATTCCATCATAAAGGTTTCGAACCAGCTTCAAATCGTCCCATGTGGGGCGTTTCCATTGTGCATTGCGCAATAAAGCTGCGGGATGATAGGTGGGAACCAGCTTCACACCATAATAATCAAAAACCCGCCCGTGTAAACGACCCATTGAATCTGTCGTTTTTAACAGCGTTTGTGCCGCAAACCGACCCAGTGTACAAATGACTACAGGTTTAACCAGCTCAATTTGCCGAATTAAGTACGGCTCGCATTTGGCAATTTCTTCAGGCAATGGATCACGATTGTTAGGTGGGCGGCATTTGATCACATTAGCAATATAGACATCTTCTCGTTGAAAACCCATTGCCTCAATCATTCGGGTCAACAATTGCCCAGATGCACCCACAAAGGGCACGCCTTGCAGATCTTCTTCTTCACCTGGGGCTTCACCGACAAACATAATATCGGCATTTAGATGCCCGCTGCCAAAAACGACTTGTGTACGACCTTCACATAACTGACAGGCTTGACAATTAAGGGCTTGTGCGCTTAAAGACTCAAGACGATCACTGGGTTCTTCAGCGACACCATCACCTATGTCGTTATTTTCCTCAAATGACACCCGTGGAAGCGTATCCAGCCCTAACTCACGTTGCTGCTTTAAAAACTCGCGTGCCAAATCTAATGTTCCGTGAACGTCCATCGGATCCTCTATCGCAGACGCCTCTAAACTTATGCCCATTGTTTTTCTAACCAGTCAAGAATATGGTCACCCACCGCGTGTTTCGACATAAGCGGCAAGGGTGTCTCTTCCCCATCATCTGTAAAGAGGGTCACAACATTCGTGTCTACACCAAAACCCGCACCTTCAACGTTGAGCTCGTTTAAAACAATTAAATCCAAATGTTTTCTTTTAAGTTTGCCACGCGCATTTTTCACAGCATTATCAGTTTCCATTGCAAAACCAATAACCTTGCGATTGCCCTTATTTTTACCCAACCCAATTAAGAAATCATCATTAGGGATGAGATGCAAATCCAAACCATCTGGCGACTTTTTGAGTTTGCCTTGAGACACTTGGTCTGGTCGAAAATCAAGTACAGCGGCTGTCATAATCAAAGCATCAGCGCCTTCAAATGCGCTTTCAGTTGCAGTCTTCAACTCTGCAACGGTGCGAATCGAAACGTGAGCAACACCCCGGGGCGGTTCCAAGTTGCTTGGCCCGCTGATCAACACCACATCGGCACCCCGGCTCTGGGCTTGCTCAGCGATAGCGTAGCCCATCTTACCCGTAGATCGATTGGTAATAAAACGCACCGGATCAATGGGTTGCTCTGTTCGACCAGCCGTCACAACAATGCGACGCCCTGCCAAAGAGTGACAAGACGCCAACATTTCCTGAGCTGCTTGAACAACTTCCTCGGGTTCGGCCATGCGCCCTATGCCAACAGCCCCCGAAGCCAACGCGCCCGAGTTTGGGCCAACGGTTTGATACCCAATCTCTTTTAAGAAGGACAAATTGCGTTGTACTGCCGGATGAGCAAACATCATAGACTCCATCGCAGGGGCCAACAACGTGGCTGCATCGCTGGCAAGCAAAGCACAGGACAACAGGTCATCAGACAACCCATTGGCCATTTTACCAATAAAGTGTGCCGTTGCAGGCGCCACCAAATTGAGATCTGCCCACAGTGCCAGGCGCACATGGACCACATCTGGGTCGCCTGTATCAGGAAACAAATGCGTATGTACTTTGCGATGTGACAAGGCTTCAAAAGTTAAGGGTTGAATAAACCGATGTGCAGTCTGAGTCATCACAACTTGCACATCGGCTCCATTCCGTTGCAAACAACGCAAAATCTCAACACTTTTGTAAGCTGCAATGCCGCCACTAACGCCGAGAAGAACCTTTTTCCCCTGAAGTGGCATCACCCTCTCCCTGCTGTTCGTCGTTTAAATAGGTATGCCGGATTTTTCGACCAATCAATCTGCCCATGGCAACCGTGGTCACTTTTTCTTCTCCCTCAGGTACCCCTGCATTGAGGCGTGCCTGATTCAAACGACGCGCTTCCCGAGAAGACAACAAAACGGCTTCATAAGGATTCACGTGTTTACCTGTTACTTCTTCAGTGAAATACACTTTTGGCATAAAAAACCCTTTCAAAAAATGGCATGAACAAACCCAATCCATCCATGAATCAATCAATTCCTTCAATAAGTCCTAAGTCAGAAAGGTGCATTTGCATACGTGAGGCACGGTGCCGCTCGGCCTGAATGATCCCTCTTAAATGTTCTACAGTATCCAACAAATGGTCATTGATAATAATATAGTCACATAATGATGCTTGGCGTAGTTCTTCAATAGCGTTTTCCATGCGCAACTGGAACTCAGACCCTGTTTCCGTTTGACGCGAAGCCAGCCTTTCCTCAAGTTTTTCCACTGAGGGTGGCAAAACAAAAATGGTCACACAACGATCTCCAAGCGCTTTTTGCCAAGTAACCACACCCTGAACATCCACATCCATAAGCATGACACGACCATCTTTCATGGCAGCATAAACCGCCTCTAAAGAGGCACCATATAGCTGACCATGAACTTCAGCATGTTCAATAAATGCCCCTTGTTCAATCATTTTTAAAAATTCAGAATGAGAAACGAAATGGCGCTCCACACCTTCTTTTTCTTCTGCTCTGGGGGGCCGTGTCGTAGTGGTCACACAGCGACGAACATCCTTTTCAACATCGAGCACCCTCCGACACAGGGTTGTTTTCCCCACACCCGACGGGCCTGCAACCACCACAGCAAATGCACCTGAGTCTTGGGCCAGTTGTTGCTGTAGAGCCTTTACAGCTAACACGTTGTCATTTTGATCACCCTTACGCATTAACAATAATTCCTACTCAATGTTTTGGACCTGTTCTTTGAGCTTTTCGATTTCTTCTTTGATATCCACAACAATATGCGCAATTTCCGCATCCCCCGCCTTGGAACCAATGGTATTTGCCTCTCGCAACATTTCTTGAAGCAAAAAATTCAACCGACGTCCCACGGCCTCATCTCGACCTAGCATATCTATATATTGTTCATTATGACTGTGGAATCGGACACATTCCTCTGTAACGTCACTGCGCTCCGCCAAGAGTGCTATTTCCATCATCAGTCTATTTTTATCGACCTGCTCTGGGGTTAATAACTGTTCCAATTTTTCGTTGAGTTTTTGGCGAACAACATCCATGCGCCTGGGAGCCAATTCTTCTACGCGCTTGATCAAATTATTCAAATTATCAATACGCTGCCGAAAGTCAGTGGTTAGTTTTTCACCCTCAGCAACACGCATGGCCAAACAACCATCGATAGCGAGTTTCAAAGCACCTTCCAAGGTCTGCCAAAGCAGATCAACATCTGAAACAGGTGACTCAAAACCAAAGAGATGGGGTAATGTAATCAAACGCATCACATCAATTGGGTCGCTACAACCCAGTTCTTGCTTGATAACATCAATTTCATTACAATACGCTGCCAAAACTTCCTTACGCAAAATGGGCACACCCTGATCGGCTTGTTGCCCTTGCACTTCAACCGAAACATCAACTCGCCCGCGAGAAACAAAAGTCAATACAAGATCTTTAATGCGTGCTTCTAAGGCTAAGAAACTACGTGGCATATGAACCGATACATCGCCAAATTTTCCATTGACAGAACGCACCTCAACAGTCACACGCCCAATATCTCCTTCGGCTAACCCTTTCCCAAAGCCTGTCATACTGGCAATCATATTTTTGCTCCCTTGACAACTGCGTTTTTTCGCGTTCGAACACTTAATAAAGAACCAAAAATAAATAAGTTAGCAAGCCAATAAAAATAGGGCAACACATTGCTTTTGTCAACTACCCCAAAATAAAAACAGGAGACTTCCTATGAAAGCCTCCTGTTTTTAGTATTTGTTCATTACCTATCCAACAACGTCAAAATCGTGCACGTCTTCCCCGGCTTCAACCGACAAAATTTCTAAGGCAGTGGCAGCACCCTGCCCCGCAGAAATGATGGCCTGCGTGCGAATCAACCGCGTATTCCAGCCAACAGCATATAAACCCTCTACGGCAGTCTTGCCATCTTCATCAGCGACAATGCCCTTGTTCTTCTTTTCCAAACCCAGCCCTTCAGCCAGTTTGGTATTGGTACCACCAGCAAGGATGAGATATTTGCCCTCTTGCCGATGACCACCTGCCGTCATCAGGGTAAAACCACTTGCTGTCTTTTCTGCGCTTGTTATTTCCTCATCAACAATTTCGGCGCCCATTTTTTTCACTTGTTCACGGGATGTCTTTTGAAAGTCACTCCCTGTCATTTCGGGGATGCCTAAGTAATTATATAGCATTGCTTTATGCATTGGAGTGGTGTCTTGGCCAAAAACAGTAACAGACATATCATTCTTAGCCAAAAAGAGCGCGGCACTCAAACCTGCAGGTCCATCGCCAACAATTAGCACATCTGCCATAATATAACCCTTCTTAAATAGATGACAAGTAAACAGTAATTTCATGCTCAAATTACTCAGAAACAACCCTTATATCCAGAAATTTATCACGTGCCAGCATAGAATGTTAACGCCCCAATAGGCAAGAATGACCAGATTCAAAGAATTACACAGAACTATTCAAATGTCAGCATCGAACGCAGAACATCATTTGGCTTTAGTCGTATCATCTTTTTAGAGGGCCACGAATCCCACTTATCAGTCCATGAAAACAACTCGCCCGTGGCCGGCGTGCGAATATATCGCCCACCCGGTAACATCACTTCAAGTATCAAATTTCCAAGTGTGCACATACAACCAGATGGTGGTTGTATGACCACGCGATTCTCCATTTGCAACTCGCGCAACATATGCCCCGGTAGTTCTAAGCGTGCTGGAGCAAAACCGTCTCTAACGGGCAATTCACCTATAGGCGTGCCATTCATCAACACAGACATGTGGCCAACACCATCCCAAATACAAAAACGCAAAAATGCACGCCGAACCCGACCCAAGTCTGTAGGAATAAGTTTTGAAGGGGGGCCTGGTTCCATCATCCAAAAATCAATCAGATCCCCAGGTTGTCTCCATGCCACTACCGCCTCAGCACCCCGATTAAGATGATGCCATTCAGCAACCACCTTTTGTGAGGTCACCGAAACCATGAACCAACCAGGAGCTGTATTTTCTAGATAACCTGGCCAACAGGCCAAAAGATCATCTTCTTCTGGCAAAAAAGCCAATACTTGATCTAAGGCCAATGGAGGTTCGTCAGATACCCCAATCATCGCTCCCATAAACTGAAATACCGGCAATCCATGGGTTCGATGCCAGATCACATTTTGATTGTGAGTGTGGCCGCAAAAGTAGGCATCCACAGCAAAGTCTTGTAACAACCGTCCCATATCCTTATGGAAATCAAACGGCGTACTAAATGCACGTGCAACAGGCCAGACTGGGTGATGGCCCAAAATAAAAACATGGGGAACCTGTTTAGCCGCTGCATCCTTGAGGGTTTGTTCCACCCACAGACATTGCACTTGAGACCACGCACTCGTATCCAATACAACGAATAGGGACTGATCTACCTCAAATGAAAAATAGTTTTCATCAAGCTCAACACCCAATACAGAGGCCATTTGTGGACGGACCACGGATTCAAAGGCCTGAATTTCGTCCAGATTGCCACGTGCGTAGATAATGGGAATCTCACATGTAGAAAAAAAATCAAGAGCGGCCTTCAAATCTTCTGTGGTGCCCCCGTTTTCACCCGGCTCCACTATATCGCCCGTAATGAATATGAACCCAGGATCAAGTTCCCGCAACGCATCCATCATAGGCGCGAGTGCATAGGTCACATTCTCTACATAATCCTCTGCGTCAAGCGAGTTGGTTTGTCGCTCCATCACCTGACCAAACTCGCGACGTACAAAGTGTGTGTCACTCACAACAGCAAAGGAAAATGGGCGTTTAAATTCTCTCATCGATATCATCCCAACACCAAATGTAGAACCTACTTTCGCCAAAAGGAATATAATGTAACCTTTTTTAGCGCCTCTCACAAGGATATGCACAGTCTAATAGACCCCAAGCCGCATAAAAAAACGAGGTTCGTAAGAACCCCGCTTTTCACATTCCCTTAAGCCCCATCACCGCCACCCCCATCACCGCCACCCCCACGGCGCCTACCACCATCGCCTCCTCGACCTCCCTGCCCACCACGTTGATTCATATTCTGCATATAAGTTTTCAACGCGTCCACTTGGTTCGGTTGGAGAATAGCGCTTAATTTTTGAGTCATCTGGCCACGCAATCTACGCACTTCGGTCATTGCCGCTTCTCGGTCTTCACTGCCAGCCAACTTCTTTACCAACGTTGCCCGGTCTGCATGAATAGCCTTAAGTTCATCGCGAACTTTGCCCAACATCTCATTGCTTAAGCCAACTTTCTCATCAAAAGCAAGAAACCCTAAAATTTGCTCGATAGGCACACTGCGCATGGCCATCATTGCACCACCGCGTCCACCACCACTTTCACCTCGCCCACCACCGCCGGGCTGTGCCCATACATCTAGGCCCCCAAACATAAGTAAGGCCGTCGCAAAAATGATCAAACGATTTATTTTCTGCATAATGAACTCCTCTGATATGGTTTTAAACCCCAAATAAATTCGGGCAAGTGCCGTGCTTATTAGACGGCCCTTGCCCGAAAAAAAGTTCCCACAACGCTAAAAATAAATCGATCAGCGGTTTGCAGAGGTTCAAACGTGTGTAACAGCTTGTCCACAGATGAACAGGATGCTTTCTTGCAAACTAAAAAACCACCTGAGAAACAGCTTTTGAAATCAATGCAACAGCAATTGAGGTCATACCAATGAGTCCCATCCCGCACGAATAACCCGCCAACAAAATCGGCGCATAAGCTTTCCACTTGGACTCACCAAAGCGCTTGGAAAAATAAAACTTGCCCAAAACCGCACCAGCAAAATTCAAAATCACAAAATGAGGCCATTGAGCCAAACCGTTAACAAAACCAAAAAAGACCAGTGTGGGCACCTTAATTGCCGTAAGGACCAAGAAAAGCGCACCGCCAGTTAGAAAACCAGCGCCCACATAGTTGGGCTTAATAATATCACTCAAAAGCTCCATGCCCGCACCGCCTTGAAATTCTCCAGGAGGCAGCGTTGCTTTAAGCCACATAGTCTGCATAGTGGCTTCAAAGGGCCAAAACATTTGCACATAAGGATATGTAGAGGAAGGAATAGGACCTAAGCGCCAGATGAATTCCCAAAACACAAAACTGCAAAGAAAAATGACACCAGACGTTATTACTACCATTTTCAAATAGCCTTTAAACTTCGTCTTGGTCAACTCCAGTTGCTTGAACTGACGCACGGCCAAACCATGATCATGTAAAGGCAGCGGCGCAAACCAAACAGCGACCCCTTTATACCCCGAAAGAAAAATGGCAGCTTCGCGAATATAGGGTATGCTTGCACCATATGGACTGCCCGTTAACCCAATCATGCGGGCACCAATGTAGGATGAAATAGGCGTATAAATAAACGCAAAGAAGATCAACCACCCCCAATGGAACTCAGGCACAAGCCATTGACACAAGCCAATCGTCGCCACCGATGCAATCACCCACAAAACAAGCGGCCATTTCATGGCGAGATCACCACGCCCTTCCGGCAAATCTTCTAAACTAATACGGGCCGTATGGTGCCCAGTCTCTTTCTTTGATTTGCGTTGTTCCACCAATGTTTTTCCAACCTGGTAAAACCCGGTAAAAGCAATGACCAACGACGTACCAATGCCAAAACTCAGCCAAAAATCAAATCGATTAGAGATACTGGCAGGAATCGCGGTCATACCAGGCGACCAGCGTTGCAAAATATCAAAGTGGTATAAAGTCGGGTTGATCACCAAGTTACCCAACACAGAGCCAATAAAGGAACCTATCACAACATAAAAAGGCAGTACAAAACCAATAAGCACATGCCCCAAATCAGTTCCCAACCCAAATACTGCAGCTGGCAAGATGGTTTTTACCTCTGCTGTAAAATCAATAAAGGGAATGGGCAAAATCTGCACCGTTTCGGTTAAGAAAATCCCCGACAACGTCGGTACAACCACATAAAGTAAACCCCACACCAAACCAATACAGGTGCCCGTGCTAAATACACGCCAGCGCCAACCTTCCGATTTCGAAGACGTTTCTGCCAATGCCGTTACGCCACGAGCATGCACAGGTTCCATAGGGAAAGGTAATTTCTCAATATCACTGGTGACACGAAACATCACATAACCAAAGGACAAACGCGCAGTTTGGTTAATAATCATCACCAAAAACAAAATAAGTACGGGTAGAGCCCAATCCCAATGCACGAAAGTACGCTCTGCATAAACAGGAGAATCAAGGGCTGGTGCCACCCAACTGGGAATATACTTGCCCAAACCTTCAGCCGCAGGCGACTGGAGAAGATATTGATCCCAAATCAATCCGCCAAACGGTCCACCATATGTGTGTGCACCACTTCCCAAACGCACACCAATACCTAACAAACCTGCAGCCACCCAATAAATAATGAGAATTTCTTGGGTTTTGAGCTTAACAAAAGATCGCTTTGCAATCTCTAAGAAGAGGATAATTGTCACCCATTCCGATGCGCCAGCCATGCTTTGACCAGTCACAAGGCCCAAATAAATGGCCCCCGGCAACATCACAATACCGACAAATAAAATCGCCCAAATGGTTTTCCATCCAAAACCATCTTCAAAAGGTGCGTCTTCTGGCATAATCTCGTCGTATTGTGCCAGATCCTCTTCTTGTTCTGTGTCTTTGGGTTCAGTTGCCAAAATCGCCTCCAGAAAAAATCACCAAAACAACAAATCGACGGATATTCCGTCTTGTGATTTTAAGTTGTTAACAGCCCATTTAGGCGGTTGTTTCTACCGCATTTTCTCCTGCCAGAATCTTTTTGCCATCTTCGGCATAAACATGCTTCATCTCCCCAGGAATGGTGCGCCACACCAAGAAACGTTTACGCAGCACATTCAAAAAGCCACGATTGATGCGTTTCCAGGACGCCACATCACCACTGAGGCGATTGATAATCACCTCAATCTTGTAGATATTGTGTTCACCCGTAGGAATGGCCTTGAGCTGTACGTCTTGGCTAATTCCCAAATCATAGGGTGCCAACCAAGCCGTAAGATCAATGTTATATTGTGGTTCGCCAGCCAAATCTTCTGACCAGAATTTTACATGATCCGCCACAAAATCTCCTACAGAGCCTTCGCCATACGACTCAAATACACGCGTTAAATACATATACATACCAAGAACTTCTGCACCACCAACCGTAAATGGAAAATCGAAAACCCACCGATCTCCTTCAGGTTCAGGAAATTCCCACTTGCGCGTGACATCGGGTACGGCCATATCACCGGCTTTTTTTGCTGGGTATAGTGTTGACAGGAATACCGTTGCCATCACAATTAGGGTTGCTGAAATAGCTGATAAGGAAGAATAGTTCAATTCCAAGCCACCTAATAATCCCTGATTGTAAAGGAACAAGACCAGCACCTGCCCAATGAGATATCCAAACACAGCCCCCAATGTAGCAAATACACCCGCTTCGGCCATAAACAACGCCCCAATATGGTTTGGCGCCAACCCAACCGAAGAATAAATGCTGATTTCGTTAAACCGTTCATAAACAGCACCCATCATGGTATTCAGCACGATCAAAGCCGCTATGAGAATCGGTACAAACAAATTACCCAACCCAGACAATGAGGTCGAACCAATGGAACTATAAACCGTCACGCCTTTGCCTTGTCCAACAAACATTGTTAAGGATACACGCGTCATAAACTCTTCAATGTCCGGTACAAAGTTCGCTTTCAATTGCCCCTGGTCATCCCGAAAATTTGAGATTGCCACGGAAGCCAACACACCTCCAACATCCAGTACATATTGATACGGCACAATAAGTACATTTGTCGATTCAAGATGCGTAAAGGTCTCAATCGGCGCTGCAGCGACCACACGCGGGTCTTGGTCTTGTGCATCTGCCAAATCGTCTTTTTCTTTTACGGTGTCAACTGGCGTTAATTTTTCATCATCCAGGTCTTTGAATTTGTTGAATTCATCCGAATCGATGATACCAATGACAGTAAAGGTTTGGCCTTGCATTTCAATTTTTGCCTTGCCTGCATCTTCGGGAAATATACCCACCAATTCGGCCAAGTCATTGGGTAAGATACATACAAATTCTTCACCGGGTTCAAACCAACGCCCACTCATCAAATATTTATCAACACCTGTAATTTTGGGTTCATCAGGTGTCAAACCGAGCAAAGCGTTTACGAAGCTGTCTTTACCCGTTGTAATACCCACATCAAAATCGACATACGTCTCACGTGCCCCCATATCAGCAGTTGTCTCTGTGACCCGAGAAAAATTCACATACGCGCGTTCACCGCGCACCTGGGACATATACCACGAACGAGGCACAATATCGGCTCGGCCTTCAAAGCCACTGTGCAAATAACTTGAAACCGATTCCTGCATCCCTCGCCATGAACGGTCGCGCACCAAGGAACCCTGGTAGGATGGGTTATTATCTCTGGGCAGTTTATAAAATTTGAGGGATGTTTGCACAGATGTAAATGACAATGTGGTGAATGTCAACAACGTCAAAGTCATCCCAGTTAATGCGGTGCGAAGGGGCCGTTTGCGCAAGTTGGAAATCCCCAACACAATAGCTGCAGATGTTGCACTCAAACGGCCAACATCGGCTTCATACGTGCCCGAAGAGGCCTGCTTCATTTTGCGGACCTCCTCGCCAAATTTCGACACCACAATAACCATAGCCACCCCACCCAAAGCCATAATAACAAAAGCTAAGAAAATGATATAGGGTGAGTTACTCAACTTAAATGCAGGGTGTACAAAACGCAGAATAAGAAAGAAAAGCGTAAAAAAGATCGCAAACCACGCCAACCGCCATTTAATGCTCGAGGCCCCCACAAACAGCCGTTCGATAAAGAATGAAAAGGGCAACAACAAGATAAAGTAGAAGATGATGCCACGAACAGTATCATTCGCAGTAGACATGACCTCTGGATATCCGCGCGCCTCCAAACCCCAAGCACGTCGAGACGCAGATATGAAACTTTCATAGTCGAGATTAGCCAAATGTGTGCGCGCTTCCATAAGTGCTTCACGCGCACTATTGTGCAACAGCGTGAGACGATTATTTTCAATACCATATTGAGCCAGTTGCTTCATCCGAACATCGTCAATCACCCACATATCTTTTGCGGCTTTATAAGAAGGGTGAAAAATGACACCCGGTTTATATCCTTCACCGCGAGCACGTTCCAAGAGATCTTCATCAACGTCGCGAATATTAACGGGATTCTCTAACAATTCTTCGGGTGCATTGATCAACAGGAACTTCACCCCAAACAGCCCAGTACTCATCAATATCTTGAGGGATTCTGCCTTATTTGTAACATGGTCTAACCGCGAAAACGCAACCGCAGCACGGGTAACATTGCCTTCCTTTGTACTCTGATTTTCGATATATGAATAACTAAATTCAATAGGCTGCGTATCATTAGCATTCAGAACCGTCATAAAATCAAGCGCCGACAAATAACTCGAATCGATGATCTCAAAAACACTCACAGGCGCGCATTTAAAAAGCACCGCCATCATTTCATTTTCCCACCAACCATATCGTTGGGTAATTGGGAATTTTTTGTCGCCTTCAGAACCCAAATCGGGGGCAGAAACAATACGACCGCCTTCGTCGATTTCATAAGCCAAAATTCGATTCGAAAAGCGATTGCGCATAATTTCAAAATTGAAACGACCGGTTAATACAACATCGGCCTTGGGGCCAAACAGCACCGAATCAGTTTTACTTGGATCGTTGGCCCGCGCAATGTTGTAAATGGGGCCCTCGCTGGTCTTATCGACAATAAGCGTTCGCACACCCGCACAACTTCCCGATGGACCCGGTTGTTGATAGGTTACCACAGCACCAGGTACTGGCACCCGAGGCAAAGCAAAATCGACATTGCGATCAAACCACAAGATACGACCCTTTACACTATGCCCACGATCTTGCAATTTCAACTTTGAAACCCTGAAAAACTCTGGGTCTTCGCCGGCTTTAAGCAACGCACCAACTGTGGTTTCAATTTGCCTTGTCAAATTCTCGAAATTCACAAACTCTACCCGATCAACGGGTGTGTCCACTACCCTGCGTGTTGTAGAAGGTGTTGCCAATGTAATTCCTTCTTTACCCACAAAGGTCACGGCTTCGCTGTCAAACCCCAGCCGAATGGGCATGTAGTTTTTCCACGTTCTTTTTGGCGGTGCGATTGCATCTACATGACGAATATCTTGCCCCGGGAAAACTTTGGCCATGTAACTATCAAATTTACCAGCATAAGGCGCCAGCAAATTGTTTAGGTAATTATCCGTGCGCCAACTGGCATTGTCAAATGTGCCATGCGAAAAACTCGCAATCTGATCGGATTCACTTGACAAGTCTAACCCAACAAACAACCGAAAATCAATTTTAGGTCCTAAGGTTTGCAAACATTCCGACGCAGGTTTTTCCGCCTTGCAAGCCAAACAATATTGACCTTCATCAAGCGCGTCGTTATCTTGACATGCCAGTGATTTATCGTCGGGAATTAAGTCTCTGAAATGGTCACTCTCACGTGAGTGCCGAAACAAAAAATCATTGATCCCAGCCAAACCCTGAAAATGCGAACCGGTCACCAAAAAGGTCACTGCGTATTTGGGTGGGTTTTGCTTCAAAACACGCGCTGTCTGTAAAAGTGCAGCAATGCCCGTCGCATTTTCAGCACCAGGAGCAACAGCAGGTACAACCGAGATCGCATCATAAAAACTACTCAACACAATCTGTTGCTCTGACCATTTGCGCTCCTTGCGTTCTGTGATATAATCTTCTGTGCCTGGTAAAGTAGCATATATGTTCCATGAGGGCACTTTCTCCCAGTCCATTTTACCAGTTAATGTCACATTGTGGGTACCCGATTTCGCCAAGGTTAACAACTGTTGAACATCTGCGCCTTCAACCCAATAACGGGGCACATCTACGGGCACCTGAAGAAATTTGTCTAAGGCCTCACCGTGGGTTACGCGCCCATTATCATAAAAAATAATGGCCTGAGCACCCAATGTCCGTGGGTTCAAATAGCTCTGGCCACAATCAAAGTCCATTAAGACAATACTGCCTTCAACCTGTTTTCCATTCAGTTCAACAAAAGACCCTTGCCCACCATAAATGAGGTTGCCGCTGACACCTTCCGCTGGCACAGTCGGTGTTTGAACATGGTTTGGCCAAAGACCATATAATTTCACATCGCCCTGATCGCCCCCCAAGGCCAACGACGCGCCTTTATCAACGGGAACAGTTACATAATGGGTTTCAACAGTAATACCATCCAAACCCATTTCATTAAAAGCCGACTGAACATATTCAAAAGCTTGCCGATGGCCAGGATATCCGGGAACCCGCGACCCCATGGCTGCCAAATCCGAAATGATATCACGCGTCTTCTGCTCTGATATTGATTCTGAGATATCTCGAATTTCACGATCCCGTTCCGAAATCTCAATGGGCTTGAGTTCGGGAATACTCGGCCGAATATTGAACAATTGCACAAAAAAATTGGTCACTTGGCCCGGGTTAAAAATGGTGACCGACGACAACATAAATATGGTAATCAACCAAAGCAGTGCAGTACCAATCTTGCGCATCATGCAAATCACTCCTGTGCTGTCAACATGACAAATCAATATAACAATGGAAATCCTATGCTAATAAATAAACACAGGGATGTCAAGATTTTTCCAACCACGGCAGAGCACACCATCGACAGTATCTTCATTACTTTAAACATGTGCTATAATTTAACCTATTCCTAGTGTATTCTACAATAAATAAAAAGGCGATCTTTAAGCGTATTTTTATTATATTCCGTCATTGACTTTACAAGTCGCGATCATTTCCCCCGAAAGGAGTTGTTGTTATGTCCGTTCGTTTTTTTAGACAAACTTTGCTGGTCTTATCTGCGATGCTTTTAGGTTTCGTCATAGCTTGTGGTGGCCCAGAAGAGGCCATCGAACAAAGCCTGAGACAACACGTGCTGTTTTTCTCAAATTTTGAAAAAGGTGTGGATGCCCTAGATGGAGAAGGTCAACCTCGAGCTGATTTTGACACGGCAAACACAAACCATGTGACATCGGGTGGTAACCCTGATGGACTTCTCCAATTCAATGCAGGATCAGGGGCTTTAAGTTATCCAGCAAAAGCCAATTTCCCTTACAAAGCAAGTCAAGCTTGGTCTGGCAGTGTTGCCTTTTGGCTGGATGTCAACACATCTAACTTTGAAGCAGATTATCCAGAACCATTTCATATCGGCAAGCGTATTTCTACTGAATTCCCCTGGGATGATGCGGTCTTATTTATCGACTTCAAAAAATCTGAAAACGCATTGCGTTTTGGATGTTATCCCGATAAGACGCAAGAGATCAGCGACCAAATGGTTGCTGATCGGGTGATTTCAATACCTGCAAATTGGAAAAGTGGCCAATGGCACCATATCGCTATTACC
>JBLHJX010000040.1:0-27172 GCA_047619225.1 Candidatus Latescibacterota bacterium | reverse complement strand
CGGGTCTGTATTTGATAATGCGGGCGACGTGGTTGGCGGGCCAGCACCACGCGGGTTGCGTTGGTTGGCTGTGTCGTTAGCAGCAGATGGCAGTTTGATTGTAGATGCAAACAAGGAAGTCGCATCGAGAACATATTTTAGCGCATAAGGTTCGGGATTTAGGACCTGTATGTAGGAGAGACAATATGAGCGCGACAGGGCTCGGAACATTTTGGCACAATTTAAAAACATTGCCACAGCATTTAAAAGAATCGGCATCTCGTCATGAGACTTCGTCTACAGACAGGAGTCGATCACAGGCCATTTTTGCAAATGTTTTTTTGCACATCCATGCAACGCGGGTGCATGTGCGCACGCTCAAATTTAGCACCACAATGGCGATGGGAGTCGCCACATTGTCATTCTTTTTCATTTTGGTGGCAACGGGTGTGTTGTTGATGGTCTATTATAAACCATCTGTGGCACAGGCTTATAACAGCATCAAAGATATTCATTTTGTAGTACCAACGGGTCGGTTCATCCGCAACATTCATCGCTGGGCGGCACACCTCATGGTAGCGGCCGTGTTGTTGCACATGTTTCGGGTTTTTTATACGGCCAGTTACAAAGCACCCCGCGAATACAATTGGCTCATGGGCATGGCGTTGTTTGTCCTAACCCTCGCATTGTCATTTACAGGCTATTTGTTGCCATGGGATCAGTTGGCTTATTGGGCCATTACCATTGGGGCCAATATTGCAGCATCTCCTCAAGAGCTAACCGATGTGTTAGGCATAACGGCATATTTTGACCCAGGTGGTTTGCAAAAAGAGTTGTTGTTGGGTGCGTCGCAGGTAGGCGAAGAAGCATTGATTCGTTTTTATATGTTGCATGTCATGGTGTTGCCATTGGCTGTTGTGGCCCTATTGGGCGTGCATTTTTGGCGCATTCGCAAAGACGGGGGTTTGGGTAGGCCAGATGGCACCCCAACTGCGGCGGGTAAAGGGGCTTCGGTAGAAGAAAACAAACCCCAAAAACCTGAAGACGCACCGCGCAAGAGTTATGGGTTGATGTGTGTCGTGCGCGACCGAACACCGGCTACCAACCAAGATCCGGCAAATACCTTGCCGAGTTGGCCACATTTGTTGCGTGCTGAATTGGTGGTGTTTATGGCCACTGCTGCCGTATGCGTGTTGTTAGGCATGTTGTTTGATGCCCCACTTAAAGAAATGGCCAATCCTTCTATTCCCGAAAACCCAGCCAAAGCACCGTGGTATTTTTTGGGGCTACAAGAAATGGTTTCCTATTCGGCTTTTATGGGCGGGCTCATTATTCCTTTGGTGGTTGTAATAGGCTTGGCCTTGATCCCTTATTTAGATCGAGAAGTGGAACCCGCAGGGGTCTATTTAAGTGGAAAACGTGGGAAAAAAGTGGCGCTTCACACTGTGATTTTTGCAACGATACTGGCAGTGTTGTCCGTAGCTATTCCTGTGAACTTTGGGTGGTTGCGCAATTGGTTTCCCAATATATCCCAACTGGTCATCATCTTCATAAACCCTGGTACGTTGTTGACGCTGGCCTACGCACTGTGGTCAATTTTTATCTTGCAACGTGAAAATTCAACACGCATGGGGGCAATTGCGTTGTTCACCTGCTTTGTGGTTGGGTTTGTGATATTGACTTATGTCGGCACATTTTTACGGGGTCCCAACTGGGGCTTTTATTGGCATAGTGGTTTATGGCCAATACACTAAGACGTACAATCATAAAAAAGTCGTTTTCCCTGTTGTCGTTTAAAAATTAGAGATCCTGTTTCAATAGGATGAATCGTATGCCCAAACAATTTGATACTAAAAAAATGGAACACCGGTCAAAGGTGTGGCTGTTGGCCGTAAGTGTGGTAACACTCGTGGTACTTGTTTTAGCGGCTATTCAAGAGAATTTTTTGGCCGAATGGCAAGTGCTGCAAAACCGGTATGCCCTTGTTTTGAAACAAAAGGCAACCGATGTACTCGGGCATGACATTGCCGATCAGTTTGCGATTCAATTTCGGCAAAATGTGGTACCCGAGTTAGCGAAAACAGATCGGTGCATTACGTGTCACTTGGGTATAGATGACCCACGCATGGCGGATCAGCCCCAACCCTTTTCGACGCATCCAGGGCGCTATTTGGCAATTCACGATCCATCAAAATTTGGGTGCACGATTTGTCACCAAGGACAAGGATTGGCAACCGAAATTGAGGAGGCACATGGTCGTGCGCCGTTTTGGGATTATCCGTTATTAAAAAGTGAAAATATGAAGGCAGCGTGTACACGCTGCCATGAGATGGAAGTTTTGCAGGGCGGATTGTTGGTGCAGGCCGATACGGATGGACGTAGCAAATGGAGCGACCCTGTGGTGTTGGGCAAAATGTTGGCTGAGAGCAAAGGATGTTTTGGTTGCCATGTGTTGCAAGGCAAAGGCGGAACCCTCGGCCCAGACTTAACCTATGTGGGTGATAAAACCCGACACGAGTTTGACTTTTCACACTTTGACAAAGACGAACCTCGCGAGATAGCATATTGGCTCAAAAAACACTTTTTAGAGCCGAATGAGATTTCGCCAGGAACCATGATGCCCAACATGGGCTTAGGCATTGCTGAAGCCAACGCACTCACAGCATATATGCTGTCGTTGCGTCGCCCAGTACGTGTGCCCGAATATCGGTCTTCAGAAAATCGAGTAGCTCATGTAGAAAAAACGGGCCAACATTTGTATCGAATGAATTGCGCGTCATGCCATGGTATTGATGGAGAACAAAGCGAAGTACCTGGTATTCGCACACCGGCGTTAAACAATACAGATGCTTTGGCCGCTGCCGATGCCGATTATTATCGGTCGATTATTTTGCACGGGCGAAGTGGATCAACAATGCCTGCATGGGGGCCAGGAAAAGGCAATTTATCGGGTGAAGAAATAGATCTTCTTGTGGATTATATTCGGTCTTGGCAACGCGAGGGTGCAGAAGTAGAAGCCGTGCATGCCAATGCAGGGGATATAAAAATAGGCCGTGCATTGTTTAGCGGTTTATGCGGCAATTGCCACGGGCGCAGCGGTGAAGGTGGCATTGGCAACGCACTTAATTCGCCCACCTTTTTGGCCATTGCATCAGACCGCTTTTTGGCAGAGACCATTATTCAAGGCCGACCGGGCACCGCAATGGCAGGATGGAAGCACTTGTCAGCACAGTCGGTAAGTGACATTGTGGCCTATATGCGCACGTGGCAGCCCATTGCGTCATCCTATAAGGTGGTGCAGGCAAAATTACAAAATCGCCGTGCACGGGTAGATGTCGGCAGATCGCTTTATGAAGGCAAATGTGCCGTGTGTCACGGGCATGAGGGTGAAGGCGGCATAGGTGTGCATTTAGATACACCCGATTTGTTACGGGTCGTAGATGATCACTATTTGTACCGAGCAATTACAGAAGGCCGCCCCAATACGGCCATGCCCGCATGGCGTCATTTGTCGTCTGATGAAGTTTCGGCTTTAATCGCGTATGTGCGCAGTTTTGAAAAACGACCGCGTGTGAAGATTGTTGCAGCCCCTCCGCGCGGTGATTTTTCAGTGGGCGAAGTGCATTATAAAACATCGTGCCAAAGTTGTCATGGCGAACAAGGCATTGGCGGAGTGGGACCTCGGTTGGCAAATTCGGTATTGCTGAGTTCTGCATCAGATGATGTGTTGTATCACTGGATCAGTCAGGGGCGCTCTGGCACCGCAATGAAAGGGTTCTTGAAAGCCTATCAGGGCCCTACAGGATTGGCCCGTGAACAGATCAGTGATGTCATTGCCTATTTGCGGCATTTGGGTACGCGGGAATCGTTGCCGCTTTTGCGAATGGGCATGGGAGATGTGGCAGTGGGTGAAGATATCTTTCGGGGCAGCTGTTCCTCTTGTCACGGTGTAGATGGCGAAGGCGCTTCTGGGCCCCAGTTGAATAATCCAACGTTCTTGTCGTCGGCATCCAATGGTTTCTTGGCCGCAACAATGGCGCTTGGGCGTGCAGGCACTCCCATGCAGTCGATGGTTCACGGGCAAGAAGGAATTGGACAAATTGCCCCAGATCGGGTAGCCGATGTGATTGCATTTATACGCACCTGGGAGCAACGGGATGCACCGCGCAAGCAACGCGCTGTGGTTGAATTGACATCGAGTGCCATTGGAGCAGGAAAAGATATGTTTCAAAACTTTTGCTCTGGGTGCCACGGTCTTAACGGGAGAGGCACACAAGATGGTGTGGCCTATTTTGCACCTGCGTTAAACAATCAAGAATTTTTGGCGTCGGCTTCAGATGGTTTTTTGTTGGCGACGATTGCACGGGGGCGAAGCCGAACACCCATGCGACCCTTTGGTGAAGGCGCTGGTGGCATCGCCTCTTTGAAGTCCGAACAGATTAGTGATATCGTGTCGTTTATCCGAAGTTGGCAGAAATAAAAGCTGGAGACTGGTAGCTAAAAGGAGAGTGAGACTATGAAAAAAATTCAAAAACCCATTATTGACCGGCGCAATTTTCTAAAATGGTCTGGTGGGGTAATGGCCGCTTCGGCTGCATTTCCACTTTTGCCGGGTGAATTTGCAACGGCAGATGCGATAGAAGCTACAGGGGCTGTGTCGGGTGCCCGACGCACGTTGCAAGCGGCGTGCCCGTATTGTGGTGTGGGGTGTGGCACGCTGATTTCTGTAGAAGGGGATCGCATCGTGGGCATGGTGCCTGATAAACGACACCCAACCAATGTAGGGGTGCAATGTATTAAAGGGTTGAATGCACATGAGCCAATCTATCGCGACCGACTAACACATGTATTGGTGCGCAAAGATATGTCAGATCCTCTAACCGGCCATGTGTCGGCTACCAAGGGTCGTTTTGATGATGATGTGTTTCATGTGATGCCCTATGATGAGGCCGAGGAATTGGTGGCGGAGAAAACTGCGGCCATTATCAAAGCCCACGGTGGCAACAGCGTTGGTTTGAGTGGATCTGGGCAGTTGACGATGGAAGCCCAATGGATTGAGAATTTGTTGATGAAGGGCATCATAGCTTCCAACTCGATTGAGGCCAATGCGCGAATGTGCATGACATCGGCGGTAACGGGTTATTTTGCATCCTACGGATCAGATGCACCCCCCACGAGTTATGAAGATATTGAAGATGCCGATATGATTGGGTTTTGGGGGCACAATGCACGTGAGGCGCATCCCGTGCTGTTTTGGCGCGTGGCAGACCATAAAAAACAGGCCGATATTCCAACGGTGGTTGCAGATCCTCGACGCACGGGTACGGTACAGGGTTTGGAAAATATCAATCCGCGCAACTCGACGCACCTCGCCACATTGAACGGCGATATTTCGTACTTAAACGCCATTGCACATGTGATTTTGACCAAGCACCCACGTGCCGTGATGCCAGACGCGTGGCTTGCGAAGAACACCAACAATTTCAAAGAATATATCGAGGGGGTTAAGGCGCGATATTCGCCAGAGCAAGTGATCAAACGATTGGCACTGTTAGACAAAAACCGGGTGACGGTTGAGCAAATTGAGAAAGTAGCCGAGCAATGGGCCGAAGCATCCATTAAAGGACGCGAGCGCGGCAAGGGCGGTGTGTTAACCTATTGGGGCATTGGTTATAATCAGATGCTACATGGGCAGCACAATACCATTTCGATTATTAACCTGCATTTGCTTACGGGCAATGTAGGCCGCGTTGGGTGTGGCACACATTCTCAAACCGGACAACCCAATGCCATGAGTGAACGGCTGATGGGCGGGTTGACAGGTCGCTTGCCGTTTAACCAACCCTTGTCCAATGTCGAATGGCGCGATTGGATTGCCGATCGGTGGCGCATTGATCGCGAGCGATTGGCGCAAACATCACTGCTGAAAAACCCGATGGCCATTGGCATGATGGAACGCGCTTTACAAGGTGATTTAAAAGCGATGTTCTGGATGTATACAACCCATATTCATTTGCCCGATGTGGAAAACTTAGTACGCCCAGCATTGACAAAAATGTTTTGTGTGGTACAAGAAATTTATCGCCACGCACCCAATATGTTATATGGCGATGTGATCTTTCCCGCCATTACATGGGGTGAGTGGACAGGGGGCACCTATATCCAATCTGAGCGACGGGTATATGTGTGTGATGGTGTGAGTGTAGGACGCGATGAAAAGGACAACGTGCTGACCGAGGCAAAACCTGATATGGATCTTGCTATCGACAAATGTAAGGCCATTGCCAAGAAGTTGGGATTGGATGCCGATAAGATCATTCCGTACAAAAAGACAATTAAAAATGAATATGGTCAGGAGTTTTATGACCCTGAAGATGTGTTTGAAGATATTGTGATTGCTTCAAAGGGATCCGACGCCGACATGAGTGGCATGCTCGAGGTACGTGATCGTGATGGTATTGGTCTGTATGATCAGTTGCGGCAATTGCGCGGTGTACAGTGGCCTGCACCTACGTATGACATTGCACGGGCCGGAGGCACAAAGCGTCGGTATATGCATCAGGAAAATTGGGAAGCATCGCCATATCCCAACTTCCGACACCCCGACGGCAAAGCACGGTTTAAGCTGTGTGAGCAGGATTATGGGCCAGACAATAAGTATATCAAGGAAGTGACGGCGGCATTATCAAAGTATGGAGCCAGAAAAGGCGAAGGGCCGTGGTTGTATGAGAATCAAGAATTACTAATACGGGCGCGTGATTTGGCTTTGGTACCCGAATTACCGGATTTGGATTTTTATGACAGTTCACACAAGACATTAGAAGATGCACAAAAGGAAAACAAATTTCCATTCTGGCTTGGTTTGGGCATTGTGTATGAGCATTTCCACACAGCCAAAACAATTCAAGGACCCACCACCCAAAAGCTGGTGCCTGAGCAATATGTCGAAGTGAATGTCGATGATGCCAAACGATGGGGCTTAGAAGATGGTGAGCGGGTACGCCTTGTGACACGGCGCAGCAGTTATGAAGCGCGTGTGTCGGTGGGCACGTCGTCCATTGTGCGGCCTGCACGCAATGAGGTGCCACCTGGGTATCTCTTCAGTCCGTGGAACCTGTCTGTGGCAGACAGTGCCGATCCCAAAAAGAACAAATGGTTGGTAAATGCAGTAAGCCATCGGGCTTGGGATCCGGTATCAGGGCAGGCAGATTTCAAGAAGCTTGCAGCGAGAATAGAGAGAATTTAACGGAGTAGAATTTTTTAAAAAAATTCGCTCAGTGGTAGGCCGAAATGCCCTGCACCGGGTACCATCGGTGCAGGGCGTTACACATGTTGCTCATGAGATAGCGCTTGAGGAACCTAATCGAGATGTGTTGCACGAAACCCATTAGAAGTAATGTGAGACTGTTATGGATAGACGATCTTTTATAGGGAAATTGACAGGTGCAACGCTTTCGGTTGTCGGTGCTATCGGCGGTGGTTTGGCGATGGTAGCGGGTAGCGAATCGTCTGCGTGTTTACGCCCCCCAGGTGCATTGTTAGAAGCCGATTTTTTGGCAACGTGCATTCGATGTGGCCGATGCGCCGATGCATGTCCCAATCGATGTATTGTGGGTTTTACAGAAGATGCAGGTTCCGAATTAGACGTAAAACCTGGGTTGGGCCAGCGCAATACACCCGTGATTTTTCCGCGCAAGCAGGCGTGTATTTTGTGCAATGGCGCGCCAGGAGAAGATCTGTTGTGTACTTCGGCGTGTCCTACGGGTGCGCTGGTGAAGACCAAGAAGGATCCCGATGTTTTGCAGGCTACAGTCAAGATGGGTACAGCCGAAGTAGATACCACGCTGTGTTATTCGTTTAATGGCGCATCATGTGGGGCCTGTATTCGCGCCTGCCCGTTTGAAGGCACGGCATTACGCGCCGGACTTTGGGAAAAACCCTTGGTTGACCCCGAAGCATGCGTTGGGTGTGGTTTGTGCGAGCGTGCATGTGTGCATTATCCGCAGGCGATTAGAATTCTTCCTGCTTGAAACCGTTCTATACCTTCCGTTAGAAATCAGAATCAATAACGCTCAGTGTGCCACCGACTGCCTTTTCAGAGAAACCTCTCAATGGCCAAAGAAACAACACCAAAAGATCGCGAAACCGACCGGCGCAACTTTTTTAAGCGTGTGGGTAAGTCTTTGGGGCAAACAGCCTTGGGAGGCGGGGTGTTGACCGGTTTTTTGCACTTGCGAAAAAGCCGAACAGCACCGGTAGAAGCACGAGGGCCATTGGGCATTGTGCGACCACCAGGATCTGTGGGTGAGCCAGATTTTTTGGCAAAGTGTATTCGGTGTACGCGGTGTGCCGATGCCTGTGAAGCACAATGCATCTTGCTGTTTGGCCCAGAAGGCGGAACCCACCAGGGCACCCCTTATATTTTCCCCAATGTAAAAGGCTGCACCATGTGCTTGCAATGCGGAGAAGCATGCCCTACAGGTGCCCTTGTTCCGCTCATAGAAAAACACGATGTGAAGATGGGTGTGGCCGTGGTAGATGAACGGCTCTGTGTGTCGCATAATGGCACTGGCATTTGTGGCGCGTGTCACACCGTCTGTCCCCTTCGCAACAAAGCGATTGTACAGGATTATCGCAATGCACCTATTGTCGATTCTAACTTTTGCACGGGATGTGGTTTGTGTGAAGAAATATGCATCGTGCGTGACCGGCGGGCGATTCAGGTAAAAACGGATCGCACTTGGAATGAGGAGGTGGTCGCGTGATTTGGCAACCCAAAGGATTGCAAGGCATTCGTCGAACCGTTCAGTTTTTGGTGCTGGCAATTATGCTCGCGATTCCAGCATTGTCGCGATATACCAATTATCTGGGCGCGCGGGAGCTGGATAAAAATCTGGCACGATGGGATGGCACATTGCAGGGAGAAGTATTGTCGGGTTTTGATGCCCTGTTGCGTTTCTTGCCCGGAGGCGAAAAAGAACGCGTTGGGCGTATGGTGCGCAATCGAGGTCAAGTTTTAAACTATGCACAGTCCCTTCGCGGTGGGCCGTGGTCCATTCAGGTTGGGCCAATATCCATGACCGATCCGCTGGCCGGTGCTGAAAGCATCATGGCAAGCAAACAATTTGTCAGCGTTTTGCTCATCAGTTTGTTGATCCCTGTGATTGCAACAATATTGTTAGGACGCATTTTTTGTTCCTGGATCTGTCCAATGAACTTGCTGTTAGAGTTCACCGATAAGCTACGCAACCTCTTGCGATTCTTGGAAATCAGACCCCATAATTTGCATTTTTCACGCTGGACCAAATACACTTTGTTGGGGTTGGGGCTGGCTCTAAGCGTGATCATGTCTGTACCGATATTGGGTTACGTCTATCCGCCTGCCATTATAGGACGCGAAGCCCACGATCTTGTATTTGGCATTTTTGATCGCGTAGAAAATGGACACTCGGGTTTCTGGATGGGTGGTTTAACGTGGATGAGTTTGATTGTCCTTGGTATTGCACTGTTTGAAGTTACCATATCGCGCCGCTGGTGGTGCCGCTATGTATGCCCTGGTGGCGCACTCTACAGCATGCTGGGTAAGGCACGACTCATACGCGTCAAACGTGTGGCAAGTCACTGTACGTTGTGTGGTGATTGTGTGGTGGTTTGCCCCATGGGGTTGGTCCCCATGCAGGATGTGATGGGGGTCGAATGTGACAATTGTGGGTTGTGTGTATCCAGTTGCAATGACGATGCGCTGGGCTATTCAATTTCTCAGAAGGACGAACCGATCGTGGCGTCTTTTGATACAAATGAAAAGGGTGAAAAGAATGTGGTACAAAGTGCTTAGTGCTCGTCGTTTCCAAACACTTATTCTTAAACAAACCCTCAGTCTGGTTCTTTGTTTAACACCCCTCTCATTTCCATTGAGCGTGTTTGCACATCACATTATGGGTATCCCTCACTATGCATATGATGAGCAATATCCACAAACACCCGTATTGACTTACCGATTAGAAGCAGGTCCCTATGATGTGCGAATGACGGGTTACCCAGGTAAACCCACACCCGGTGAGCGATGCACATTGCATGTTTACATTCGTCGGATGGACGATGGTGCGTTGTTTGAAGGGAAGGTAATAATGACGGTCATGCAGAATGTGTTAATGAGTGAAGATCGGGTGGTTTATGGCCCTGCAGAGGCTGAAATTGAAGAGCGATTGTTCAAGTTTCATCCTGCGTTTCCAGACGAAGCAAATTATACGGTGCGCATCGAGTTTGAAGTGGATGATGTGCCCTGGATTGTAGATTTGCCTATGGTGGCGGGTGAGCCGGGATCCCCCTGGACGGTGTTGGGCAGTACGGTTTTCGGTTTGGTCGCATTTGTGGTGGTGATTCGGGCCATTCGTATCAAGCGTCAGCGTCAAAGGACCATGTCGCCCCGGAGGGTTGCGGTATGAAAGGCCGAGTGGCACTCTTTTTCCCGTATGTCTGCGCACTGTTGGTAATTGCGACACTTGTGTGGCGAAATTGGGATACGTCGTTTGCAGTGCATAAAGATCCCGTTTGCAATATGGAAGTGGGCGAAAATTTGGTGGGATACTGGCAGGGAAAGTCCCATTTTTTTTGTACTGAGCACTGTCGCGAATTGTTCCAGAAAGATCCGGGCACCTACCTGGTTTTGGCAGGCACGACACCGGGTACGCACATCATGTTGGGGTTGCCCAACTGGCTGTATTATGGCAGCGTAGGACTGATTTTAGTACTCTCTTTTGGCATCTTTGAAAAAAAGCGGTACAACACATCCGCTTCGGGCACGCGATTTGATTTGTTGCAGTTTAGAGGGTTGCGGCAATTGATTATACATCCATTTACCCGATTTGGGGTCCAGGCGTTTGCTGCGGGGTTGTTTGTGTTAATTATTGCCGCCGGGCTATTTGGCAACCAGTTGTCGACCAAGAATATTGCGCCCTTGGTAACCTGGACGATCTGGTGGGGTGGGCTGATCCTTTTAATTTTATACGCGGGTAAAGCATGGTGTTATGTATGTCCCTGGGATGCCATTGCCGGATGGGCCGAAGGGTTGCGATTCTGGGGGCGAAAAGGCGAGGGTTTGAGTTTGGGCATCCGATGGCCAAAATTCATGCGTAATGTTTGGCCTGCCACGTTGTTCTTTGTTGGCCTCACGTGGATCGAAATTGGTTTTGGCGTCACCATGAAACCTCGAATGACCGCCTGGCTTGCTCTGGGAATGCTGGCAATGGCATTTGTAAGCGCTTTCATCTTCGACCGCAAATCCTTTTGTCGTTATGGCTGTCTCGTAGGACGCGTCAGTGGACTTTACGCGATGTTCTCGCCCATAGAGGTGCGTGCACGAGACAAGGACGTGTGTCGGTCGTGCGAAACCCATTCGTGTTACAAAGGCAACGACCAGGGTGACCCGTGTCCCACGTTTCAATACTTGGGCACCATGGATCGCAGCACCTATTGCATTTCATGTATGGAATGTGTGAAATCATGTGAATTGGAAAATGTTGCTCTAAACTTGCGCCCTTGGGGCGAAGATTTATCGCAGACATTTCGACCGCGAAATGATGAAGCTTATCTGGCACTTGTTTTGTTGTCACTTACCGGATTTCACGGGTTAACAATGACGGGCTTGTGGCAAGAAATGCTGGACCTTATTCAGCTGACACTCAGTGTAGGAGAAACCTTTGCTTTTACGATTGGGATGTTTGGGTTAATGGTCGCACCGGTTGTCGCTTATGCCGGGTTGGTCGGTATTTCCTGGTTGGGTGGTGGCAGTCAATCCGTGGCCTATCGAGACTACTTTATCCGATATGCGTATGCATTATTGCCAATCGCATTGTTTTATCACCTCGCACACAACAGCGAACATTTGCTTATGGAAGGGCAGAAAGTCGTCGCACTTCTGTCCGATCCATTTGGTTGGTCCTGGGATCTCTTTGGCACCGCAACCTGGACATTGCCTCCACTGATCGACCTACCGACACTGTGGGCAGTTCAGGTATTCCTGGTTGTAATCGGTCACATCTACAGTCTGTGGATTGCCAGGCACACTGCGCTGGCTTTTTTCTCAGATTCGAAAGCTGCTTTGCGCAGCCAATTGCCAATGCTTGTCGCCATGATCCTTTTTAGTACCATCAGCTTGTGGCTTTTGAAGCAACCGATGGAAATGCGTACTTCGGCAATGTAAACAAAGACACACATGTCTCAAGTGAGACAATCAAATCACATTATAGAACAGATTCTTAGCTCATAAAGTTGTGCACTTTGGAGAACAATTGATTATTAAACAGCCTTTTAATGCCTGAAGATATCTGTTGGTACACCGATTGCATAAAGAGTGAGATGATGTGTTCTCAGAGGATGTGTCGGTTGATACCTCGGAAGGAGATGAAAATGGAGATTTCGGTCATTGGAAAAGGAGTGAAAATATCGAACACATTGGATTTACATATTCAGTCTAAAGTTTGCAAACTGCAGCGGTTTTACGATCGACTCATGAATTGCCAGGTCAAAATTGAGAAAACGTCTTTGAAATATCGGACTGATGTGATGGCTCATATTCCTGGCCGAATACTCAAAGTCACACATGAGGATGAAAGTGAAGAGGTTGCCATTGGGCTGGCGATAGACAAAATGGAACGCTTGCTCAAAAAAACAAAAAAAAAGCAATACCAAGCGCGAATCCCTCAAGCAGAAAAGAGGCAAGAATGGTTCTCAACGACTGATGATGAATAGCGTAAATAAAATCTCCATTGACTGGAGAATGAGAAATGCCATGTCCATTAAAAACGCAAAGCTGGTTTACGATGAGCAATACTTCGATGCTTCGGCTCGAATTTGGCTATGCGAGGATGGCACACACTTATTCGAATGTCTCAGGTCAAGCGGTAAAGATTTGAGTGTGAAATGTCCAACCATAGACAGTGCGCTCACACTCTGGGAAAACACCAAGACAAGATTAAATAAGGTTTCAGACAAAGAAAACCTTGAGCTCTAAAAACAGAAAGGCATCTATATGAAAACATTTTTGATACAGGTTATGGGAGTTGCCACTCTGGGTGGGATTCTGTTGCTACCAATTTTTGTTTTGCTTCGGTCTCCCCTATTGGCTGGCTGGCAATAAGCAAGTTGCTTAAAAAGTGTTGTGCTATTACCTTGTATTCATGTATCTTATACTCATGTTTTTAGTACCGTTTTTTAGTACCGTGCTGGTTTTGAGACTCTGGAGGTGGGTTATGCGACGCTGGTTGGTCGGATTGATTCTAACAGGATGGTTTATCCCTAACTTTGCATTTGCTCAGTCTGTTGTACTGCTCGATGCCAATTCAGCATCGGGGTATCAAGGTGCAACACGGGTTGAGGCTGTGCAATCTGGGCAGGAAATCGTTGTCGAAGTCGTAGGCAGAGAGATTACAGGCATAAGCGGATTTTCAGCACAGATTATTTTTGATGCGTCACAATTATCATTTAATGGGTTTGTATCGGGCAATGCCATTCCAGATTTTACGGGATTGAACATTGCCCAAGGAAGTGGCACCATTGAAATTGGTGGTGCATCGGTCAGTGGTTCGGCTTCAACAACAAAAGGACAGTTGGGCTTGGTCAAGTTCCGAGTATTAGATGGGTTTTCAGGAGATGCAACCGTTGCTTTGGGCTTGGTTTCAATTTCAAAACAAGGAACAAAAGAGTCAGTTCCGACAAACTCACAAATTGTTATAGGCCCCACAGCAAACGAGGCACTGGTGGTGGATGCAGATCTGACATCGGGGCATCAGGGTGGATTCTCCATTTTAGATACTCAGGTGGGCGATGTTCTCCTGGTTGAGATTTACGGTCACAACTTAATGGGCGCATCGGGATTTTCCGCAGTTTTTGATTTTGATCCCACTCAACTGTCATTTGACGGATTTGACGCCACACAGATTATTCCCAATCTTACGGGTTTGCGGCTCAATACGGGTGGTGCAGTCGAAATTGGTGGCGCATCGGTCACAGGCACTTCAGGTGTCTCTGAAGGGCGCTTGGGTGTGGTGCGCTTCAAGGTGCTGTCTACTTTTTCGGGCGAAGCTTCTATTAAATTGATAGGGGGACGCCTCACCATAGGAACAGATATCAGCAATTACACCAGTGATTTGATCGTGTCTGTTACAGGCATTGCAGGTAGCGGGCCAGTTGTCAAGACACCCGACTTTAATGGCAATGGAAAGGTTGACTTTCCCGACTTTTTGATGTTTGCCTCTGCATTTGGCAAACGCTTAGGAGATGTGGGGTATCAGGCTGCTATCGATTTGGATGACAGTGGCGCAATTGATTTCCCTGACTTTTTGACTTTTGCCCAACAGTTTGGAAAATAAACCTGTTGGTGGATAAGTTCCTTTTTTAAACGTTCCTACAAAGATTGCAATATTCGTTTGTTGGGAATGATAGATATAAATCGTATCAATGTTTAGTCCTAATGAAGGGAGATACTATGAGATGGGGTAGATGGGTTTTAGCGACACTTCTTGTCGGTCTAACGATTAACACTATTTGGGCAAGTGATGTTCCAGACGAAGAATTGATCCAAATTCGCACACCTGTAACCCGCATTCAAGTTGTGGCAGTGCCACCTCGTTTGACCAATGAAGGTCTAGTAGATACAACAATTATTAAAGGCACAACCTCAGGGTTGCCCGTTGTTGGTGTTGGTGAACAAACTTATGTTGCCGCAGCTGTTGGTGGGCTTAAAAGTGTGACGGCGTTTGATTGGTCCATCACGAGCCAACCCGATGGATCTACAGCCACACTCATTGATGCGCCTAAAGTGGGGAAAACATTCACCCCCCCAGTGGCGGGTGATTATGTGGTTTCGTTGAAAATGACCCATGCTGGTGGCGATACCACACTGACCAAAACGATCACAGCCGCAACATATGTGGGTGCCGATCGATGCGGTCAATGCCACCCGCAGGCCAAAGCAGCTTGGGAAAAGACCAAACATGCACAAGCGCTGACCAAAAAGATCAGTGGTTTTCAAACAGGCCATTTCCAAGGGCGTTGTATTAGTTGCCACTCCGTATCGAGCAATACGTCAGCTGTAAATGTACCAACCGCTGACAATGGCAGTTTTTGGGATGTCGCCAGTGATTTGGGCTGGACATTTCCTTCAGATTTGACACAAGGTACGTGGCAAGAAGTGGGTGCTGGCGAAACACCATCGGCAGTGGCTATTACTGACGGTGCTTGGAACATTGATCTCAAGAATTCAACCTGGGATCAAATGCCTGCCGAACTCAA
Source organism: Candidatus Latescibacterota bacterium (assembly GCA_047619225.1). Taxonomy (GTDB): domain Bacteria; phylum Latescibacterota; class UBA2968; order UBA2968; family UBA2968; genus JABIFK01. The sequence continues at coordinate 11,902 of JBLHJX010000040.1, read as the reverse complement.
AGCCATGGGCAATATCCAATGCGAAAGTTGCCACGGCCCAGGCAGTGCACATGCCGCAGGTGCTTTTGCACAAACCAATAAGAAAATTGGTGAGAGTTTGGAAAATGGTGTGTGCGCAAAATGCCATGATGATGGTCACTATCATGTGCGCCCACACGAATGGGATCAATCAGGTCACGGTAAAGTTTGGACACGTGACAGTGCTACATGTGCCACTTGCCACTTGGGCAGTGGGTATGTACAATCTGTGGTTAAGGGCCAAGAATTGACAGCTGGTAGTTTTGAGCTGGGTGTGACCCAAACTTGTGCAACCTGTCACGATCCACACAGTGCAGAAAATGAACATCAAGTACGTGTTGCAGGTACGGTAACCTTAAATGCGTTGGTACCCGATCCTTCTGGGAACCACACCACCACAACGACATCCTTTACATCGCCCGATTTGGGCACGGGTGCAATGTGCGCACAATGTCACCACTTGCGTCCTACACGTGACGTACCCGGTACAAGCATTCACCATTCGCATCAAGCAGAAATGGTGCTGGGTATTGGTGGATATCACTATCAGGGTGAAACCTACACGTCGGGTAGTCACCAACACATGAAAGATGCATGTGCCAATTGTCATATGGCCTCTGCACCTGCTGGAACAGACGCCGTTTTGGGCAGCCACTCTTGGCGCATGCACGATGACAATGGCACACCGGATAATGCAGCTGATGATCATTATAACACAACCGCATGTGCCAGTTGTCATGGCCCATTGACAAACTTTGATGTCAATGGTGCAGAAACAGAGATTGAAGAATTGTCTCTGGTATTGGCCGGTTTGTTGCCCAAAGTCGAAGGTGATCCAACCGAAGTGGCAACGTATTATTCTCCTGGTGGTCATGGTTCTGCCACGCGTGAATTAACCGATGTTGAGATAAATGCGGCCTGGAACCAACGTTTTGTGCACGATGATGGCACAAGCGGTGTGCATAACTTTGTGTATGCACGTAAACTTTTGGGCGACGCACTCAAATCTCTAAAACCAACAGATGCACCTGCGCCATTGGCGGGTGACTTTAGTGGCGATGGCAAAGTTGATTTCACCGATATGTTTATGTTTACTGCGCAGTTTGGTCAAAGTGCCGCTTCTACAGGTTGGGATGCACGGTATGACTTAAGCAGCAACGGCGTGGTTGGTTTTACCGATTGGTTGATGTTCCTCGACAGCTTTGGCAATTCCTCTGCGGCGGGCAAACCCGTGCTGGTAAACAATGGTCGCAATATGGGTGCCGACTTCATGTTGGTGGGGTCAAATCGCCCAGGTATCGATCAAGATCATATTGGCGTGACACTGCGTGCGGTGAATATGACAGAAATGCGTGGTTATGGTGTGCATATCAACTATGACCCACAAGTGCTCCAATTTGTGCGTGCGGTGCGTGCCGATAACGGTATGTTGACAGCTGAAAATACGGCTGCATTGGCTGCACAAGAAGTAGAAGAAGGCCGCTTGTTGATTGCCGATGCCACCGTTGGTAATGTGGCAGTAAAAGGTTCTGGCACACTGGTCGATTTGATTTTCCGTCGCATAGGCCCTGTTGGCCAATCTTCGGTGCAAATTGATTTGGCACAAATGGCCGACTTGAACTTTGGCATCAACGTTCCAGGTGCACCGGTTCAGGAAGTTGTTTCGGCAAGTAAATATGAACTGACACAAAACTTCCCGAATCCGTTTAACCCTGCCACGAGCATTCACTATAGCCTGGCTGCACCCGGCGATGTGAAAATTGTGATTTACAATACGCTCGGGCAAGTCGTACGCACCTTGGTTGACCATTACAAACTGTCTGGCGAATATGCCGCAGAATGGAATGGGCGGGATGAAAGTGGCAATGAAGTGGCCAGTGGTGTCTATGTGTATCGTTTAGACATCAATGGCTTTACGCAAACACAGCGTATGGCGTTAATGCGTTAAGTTAAAAAGCTGGGCAACCAATGGTTTGCCCAGCTTTTTAAGAAATTAGGTGTCCTTGTTTTATTTTAAAAAAGCGCCGCATAATCAATTTTATTGCCCGATAATAATTGATGCTGCGGCGCTTTTTATAGCGTGGCATGTTGCGTCACACATGGGACGCAATACGGGGTTATAATTGGGCTTGTTTTTTTCGTAAATATCACTTAACATATTATAAATATAATATTTAACATTTATTTTTGATCTGAGATAGATATGGCACAAAGATTGCGACGTTGCATGGCAAACAACACATGTGAGGATGTTATGCAACGGTTTTGGATAGGTCTATTATTCTTTCTAATGGTCGGAAACCCCGCTTGGGGCGCAACCTTAAGTGGGCGTTTGACGTCGTCGGCTTATTCATGGCAGGCCCGTGAAGCTGGTGGAACAGACATTCGACATCTGAGGCTGTATCAAGTTGCCATGCTGAATATGGGGCAGATGGGTGGTCAGGCTTTGTCGCTCCACACGCATTTGCAGTTTACGGGCGATGTGCTCGATGAATTGAATGGCCGCGAACACTACCGCATTTACAGTGCCTATGCCAAGTGGGCAGAAAAAGGATGGGATGTACGGTTTGGGAGACAACGGATTTTTGGTGGCGTTGGTTTTGGCACCATCGATGGCGGACGGGCAGCGGTGCAGGCAACGAATTGGTTACGCGCGGTAGCTTATGCAGGCATGTTGACGCCGCTGGTACCTGATGATGGCATTGGCACTTGGGATGAAGGGCATTTGTGGGGCGGGCAACTGATGGTCGATGTGCGCAACACCTATTTGACGGTGAGTTATGCCGAACGAAGCCGCGAGCCTTTGGCCTATTTGGGTGCCGGGCGATATTCGCAAGTATTGATCAATAACAACAGTACGCAGTTTCGACGACTGGGTCTTGATGCCCGACACGATTGGCAAAAAGCGTCGTTATATGGGCGCGTAGATGTAGATGCCGATGCCTGGGAAGTGCAAGAATTTGAGATAACGGGGGAAGCGCAAGTTTCAGAGGTTTTGAGTGTGGCAGCCGAATTTGAACATCGCAAACCCACGTTGTATCTCAATTCGATTTTGAGTGTGTTTGAAGTACAAGACAACCAAGAAGTGGAAGCGCGAGCGACTTATAAAGTAAATGATCAGACAAAAGTATTGGTGCGTGGCACGCGCTCGTTTTTTGATGGCGATTCGGCTTGGCATTTGGGGGCAGGGTTGATTTGGGGAGGTGCTTATTTGGGGTATGCAAGGCGCATGGGATATAGTGGCGACAACGATTCGTTTACAGCATCCGTCCAGCACCTAATAGATCCACAGTGGACAATTCATGCCAATGGCAGTGTGGCCAGTTACCGGTTGTTTGCCACACAGGCTTCTCGTGATCGTGCGTGGACGGGGACAATGGGGGCCCGTTACCAAGCCCAAAAAACAGTGAGTATCGATGTAGAAACACAAGTTTTGCACAATACATATTACAATCGCGATGCGCGGGTTTTTGTACGTGGCTCTTATTGGTTTTTTAAACGTTGAGGATGGTATGAGACGGATTTTGATGTGGCTGGTAATAGCCGTTCTCACGGTAGGATGGCAAAGTGCTTTTGCGCAAGAAAGCTTTGTGCCCTCTACAACGATCAAATTTAGTCATAAAGATCATGTAGATGCGGCAGAATTAGAATGTGAAGTATGTCACGATGTGAGTGAAAGCACGTCTGCAAAAGACAGACTATTGCCCGCAAAAGCAGTCTGTGCTGAGTGTCACGAAGTGACGGAGCAAGATGAGTGTTCTTTTTGCCATACCGACATGAACCAATTGGGCAAAATTCAATCCGCGGAATCGGGTATTCTATTTGCCCACAAAGACCACCTCACCTATGACGGCGTCGAATGTGTCACCTGCCATGCCGGTGTCGAAAAATCGGTACAAACAGGCGGATCGCACTTACCCAACATGCCAACGTGCTCAACCTGTCACAACGATGTACAAGCACCCAAAACATGTGCGGCCTGTCATACCGATTTAAGCAACCTGCGGCCAGAGTCCCATGTATTGGGTTGGACAGAAGGCCACGGTCGACGGGTGCGTTTGGGAGATACGTCGTGCCTGCCCTGTCACAGTGAACCCGATTGCCAAGAATGCCATGAAGGTGCCCATTTGACAGTTGCAGTCCCCCCCCTGGGTTCACAGGCAACATTTGCACCGCAAAACAGTGGGCAAGCAGGGCTGATTTTGAAGAACGTCCATGAGCTTAATTATCGTTTTACACATGCCCTAGAAGCCAAAGGCAAAACTAAAGATTGTGCCAAGTGTCACGAGCAAGATGCGTTTTGCGCCGACTGCCATCAGGCCGATGTGGGTTTTGTCAAACCCGCCTGGCATGGCGGTGCCGATTGGGGTGCCATTGCGGGTGCAGTAGGCACGGGTGGTGGACGTCATGCAACACTTGCGCGACGTGATATGAATCGGTGCGCAGCCTGTCATGCTGCTGTAGGTGATGATCCAACATGCGTGTTATGCCATATGGATCGCACACCCGGCTTGGGCAACGACCCCAAAACACATGGACCTCGTTTTAAGTCGCAAGTGGGTAATGGAGATTTCCACAACAATCCCAATTCACTTTGTTCCAACTGTCACACATTTACAGGACCAGCCGGTGGGGCTGGATTTTGTGGGTATTGTCATGGGCCAAAAAATTAAATACATCATGCTTCTTGGGTTGGTGTTGTTGGTTGGGTGCAGTGATGTGAAAAACGTGCCCACTGGACCGATCACGACATCCGCTTTAAGCGTGCATACATCGGGTTGGATCAATCCAGTAACTTCAGACTTCCATGGCGCAGCATTGGCCAAAATCGGTTATGATATGTCGGGGTGCCGAACGTGTCATGGCGAAGATTATGCCGGTGGCATTTCTGAAAGTTCTTGTATCAAATGTCATCCAGGCACACCCGAAGATTGTTCGACCTGCCATGGGCAACCACCTGCGGCACCCCACCCACAAGTTGATAACTGTAGTTTGTGTCATGGGCAAGTGGTGGACGCATCCGGTACAATTATAGACAAAACATTGCATATTAACGGTCAAGTGGATGTACGCTTAGGACACCCCCAAGGATTTGCCAGCCCATCATCGGAGAATTTTCATGGTGTGGCCATCAAAGCGGCAGGTTGGTCTATGACAGAATGCCAAAGCTGTCACGGGCAAGATTATCGAGGGGGTGTTGTAACAGACGTATCGTGCCTGACCTGTCATCAAAAGAGCCCCGAAGATTGTTCGACATGTCATGGTGACCTGAACAATCCGGCCCCGCCTGAAGATATCGCTGGCAATACGGCTACCAACTTACGCAGTGTAGGGGCACATCAAACGCATTTGAAGGGCGGTTTCTTTGCCGGGGCAATCGCTTGTGCAGAATGTCACAATGTCCCCACCCATTATCTTGATTCAGGACACGTTGACTCCGACGAGCCAGCTGAAGTGGTCTTTGGCACATTGGCAACAACTGGTGGATTAAGCCCTGTTTGGGATGGTGAAAGATGCAACAATACATATTGTCACGGTGCAGCCACGCCCAAGTGGACGTCTGTTGGCACGGGGCAATCGATTTGCGCAACCTGTCATGCAATTCCTCCCCCGGCACCACACCCTAATAATATCCAATGCTCTTTGTGTCATTCTCGCGTCGTAGATGAGAATTTAATTATCATTAATAAGACGTTGCATATCAACGGCCAAGTTGATGTTGGTCCATAAAATTAGGAATGATCAGTTGTTTCAAATGGCGTTGTAAGTTTGTTGTGTTTCTCCGTATTGCGGAGGTGTGTGATGAGACGGTTGGTGGTGGGCGGTGCGTTTTTCTTGTTTATGCTGGGCGTTGTTGGCGCAGAGATCGTTAATGAAGAGTGTATGGAATGCCACAGCGATGCTGAACTGACAAATGAAGCTGGGCAGTCGATGTTGATTGATCCTGCGCATTTAGATGGGTCTGTGCATGAAGGGTATACGTGCGTTGACTGCCATACATCTATAAAAGAATTGCCTCACACAGAAGGTGGTTTGCCCAAGACTGATTGCCAAGTTTGTCATGAAGAAGCACAGGAAGTTTTTGCAACAAGTGCACACGGCATTGCATTGGCGCGTGGTGATAAAGATGTACCCGATTGTGCCGACTGTCATGGCAGCCACGGTATTCTTGCCGTTGACGATACAAAGTCTGCCGTTTTTCACCAAAATTTGGTTTACACCTGCGCCCGATGTCATGCCAATACAACAATGACTGAAACGCACAAATTTTCTGTAAATAAACCCGTTGAGGCATATTGGCAAAGTACACATTTTCGCAATATAGCAGACACCAAGAAACACTATGCCGATTGTGTCGATTGCCATGGCAGTCACGGTTTAAAAGCGGCATCAGATCCTGAATCATCTATTTTTTGGCGCAATATTCCACAAACGTGTGGCAAGTGTCACAGTGATATTCAAAATACGTATCAAGCCAGTATTCATGGCAAAGCAGTGGCACGAGGTGTGCGCCAGTCACCTGTGTGTACCGACTGTCACGGCGAACATGAAATTCGTGGACCCAAAGATCCCAAGTCATTGGTACATCCTGAACATGTGTCAAAAACAACCTGCGTGTGGTGCCACGAGTCTGTGCGCGTGACGCAAAAATTTGGGTTGGCACAAGGGCGGATGCAAACCTATTTAGACAGCTATCACGGGTTGGCCAATCATGGCGGGTCTGCTGTGGTAGCCAATTGTGCCAGTTGCCATGGTGTGCACGATATTTTGCCCTCGACCGACCCGGCATCTATGGTTCACAAAGATCGTTTGGCAGAAACGTGTGGCAAGTGTCACCCAGGTGTGAGCAATTTGGTGGCGTTGGGATCTGTGCACGTGAATATGACGTATGAAAATGGTGGCACCCAAATCACCGATTATGTGCGTCAGTTTTACATGTTGCTGATTTTGGCGACCATCGGATTTATGCTGATGCATAATGGGTTAGATCTGGCACGTAACTTTCGACTGCGCGAAGGCCTACCCGATGGTCATGATTTTTTGCGGTTTACGGTTTCTGAACGTTTGCAACATGCTACAATGGCTTTGTCCTTTATGGTGTTGGCTTATAGCGGGTTTGCGTTACAGTTTCCCAACGTATGGTGGGCCGGGCCATTTTCCTGGCTGTCTGAAAGTGAAGAATTTCGCCGTTTGATCCACCGTGTTGCAGCTGTTGTGATGGTAAGTGTCTGTGCATTTCACGCAGTGTATTTGGTGGTGACAAAGCGTGGTCGGCAGCAATTGATGGCAATGGCACCGAAGGTGCGCGACATTCGTGACTTTGGTCAGATGGTAAAGTATTATTTGAGGCGCACAGACAAGCAGCCAAGGTTTGCACGCTTTAGTTACATCGAAAAATTAGAATATTGGGCGTTGGCCTGGGGCAGTGTGGTCATGACCGTAACGGGTTTTGCACTTTGGTTTGCAAATATTTCTCTGCGTTTTGCACCCAAGTGGGTATTGGATGTCGCCACAGTGATACATTATTATGAAGCTTGGTTGGCGGTTTTGGCCATTATTGTGTGGCATTTTTATTGGGTGATTTATAACCCACGTGTATATCCCATGAGTTTGGTTTGGCTAACGGGACGCATGTCAAAAAAAGCCATGGAGCACGAACATCCTGAAGAATTAGAAGAGACAAACAGACAAACAGACAAATAGACGAATAGACGAACCTTCGGGTGTGCGAAGCACAAACTCTCGCAGAGAACGCACCGAAGGTGTCCCGCTGCTCACGAGCGCAGCGAGTCATAGATGAAGGTGTCAATAATGATTTTCGATGATGACTCACTTCGCTCGTTGTAGGGTGGGTTCACTACGTTCACTGTGGGCTTCGCCCATTCGCTGATTCGCAGAAGAGGTTTAAATGAACACAAAACGCCTACCCGATATATTTTACAACTGGTGGAGTGTCGTCGGTGCCTTTGTTGCGGTTGTTTCTTTCAGTGTAATCTTGTTACTGTTGTTAATTGACATCTTTTTAGAGAGCACAACGCTCTATCTGGGTTTGTTGACGTTTATGGTTTTGCCCGGTTTTTTGTTTGCTGGATTGGTGTTAATTGCGCTGGGTGCTTTGATTGAAAGACGTAAACTTGCACGGGGTGTTATTTCGACATTTCCACGGCAGGTTCACATTGACCTTGAAAATGCCAGTCATCGCAATGCCGTAGTGATTTGGAGCATTGGCACTACAATCTTCTTATTGGGCACGACAGTTGGTACTTATAAAGCATATCAAACGACCGAGTCGGTTATTTTTTGTGGTGAGTTGTGCCACAATGTAATGGCACCCGAATACACCGCTTATCAGGTATCGGCACATGCCAATGTGTCTTGTGCCGAGTGTCATATCGGCCCGGGTGCCGAATGGTTTGTAAAAGCTAAGTTGAGCGGTTTGCATCAAGTCTATGCGGTGTTGACCGATACCTTTCAACGGCCAATTTCAACACCCATCGAAAATTTGCGCCCAGCGCGTGAAACGTGTGAACACTGTCATTGGCCCGAGAAGTTTTTTGGTGGACGCCAAAAGATATTGCCACACTTTTTATCGGATGAAGAGAATACGCCTTATCCCATTTCAATGCTCTTGAACATCGGCGGTGGAAATGGTGACCAGGCCGAAGGTATTCACTGGCACGTGGCAAAGAGTCATCACATGGAATACATTGCAACGGATCATGATCGAAAAGATATTGTATGGGTGCGTTTGACAAAAGAGGATGGATCTATCGCCGAATATACGCTGGGCGGTGAACCTTTAGGAACAGACATAAAAACGGCTCATTCACCACGTTCTGTTGACTGTTTGGATTGTCACAATCGTCCGAGTCATAATTATCGCTCCCCCATCAAAATTGTGAACCAAGCTTTGCATTTGGGCAAGGTGGATGTGTCATTGCCCTACGTTAAACGCGAAGCAGTAACGGTGTTTGATCGAGAATATGAAACCACGCCCAATGCAATGCAAGCTATAGAAACACATTTGACGAATTTTTATCAAGAAGAATACCCCGACTTGTTGAAGGAAAAGTCAGATGTTATTGCACAAACGATAACGTCTCTCCAAAAGGGCTATCGAGAAAACTTCTTTCCTGAAATGAAGGTGTCTTGGAAAGCTTATCCCGATCATGTGGGGCACTCGGAGTTTCTTGGGTGTTTTCGATGTCATGGGTCGGAGTTGGAAACCACAGATGGTGGAACGATCAGCAAAGATTGTAATTTGTGCCATACCATTTTGTCACAAGGGACAAAAGAACAGGCGATGTTGACTCCCGGAGGGATACCTTTTCGACATCCAGTAGATATTGATGGGGCAGAATTGGAGGCCAATTGCACAGAATGCCATGAGGGTGGTGCAGAACTGTATTAATTTCTGAGTGGTGATAATCAACCTGAAAGGGGATGTCATGAAACGGTGGAAAAAAAGTTTTTGGATGGTGGTATCGCTTTTGGTGCTGCCAACGCTTGTACAAGGGCAAGATGAGACACCCAAACCGCAGTATGTTGGTTCGATGACGTGTGCCAAAATTTGTCATAAGACCAGCAAACAAGGTGAACAATTGCGCATTTGGCAAGAATCATCTCATGCCAAGGCTTGGGAAACATTGGCTGGTGAGAAGGCACTTGCGATTGCAAAAGAGAAGGGCATTGCAGACCCGCAAAAGAGCGATCAATGTGTGAAGTGCCACACAACAGCACATGGGGCTGCTGCAGATTTGTTAGACGCGAAGTTTTCACATGAAGAAGGCGTGGGTTGTGAATCTTGCCATGGCCCAGGCAGTCTTTATAAGAAACGCAGCGTGATGAAAGATCGTGATGCAGCTGTGGCCGCAGGGTTGTTGCTACCAGATGAAAAAACGTGTGTCAAATGCCACAATGCAGAAAGCCCGACTTTCAAGCCATTTAATTATGAAGAGCGTATGAAAATGATTGCACACGCAAAACCAGAAGCGGAATAGGATTGTGCAACGAATAAAAAAACGGCTCCTTAAAGGAGCCGTTTTTTGTTGGTTAAAGGTCCATATAAGGTTTAAAACTAACGGTGGAAGGCCATTGTGCATCTCAAACTGGAAGAATGGTAAATAAGTATGCCCGAAGCGGGGCATATGTGTCACTGTTCCCCTTGGATGCAGATGGATGCGTTCAAGGTTTTTTTGTAACTATCTGAAATAAAACGAGTTATAAAAATTATTCAATTTTTTTTAGGGTGGCACAGGTGTTGCCCTTATTATTAAGACATTAAAGCAGCTAAAAACAGGTTTCCTTAGCGGAAAAGACCTTTGAAAAGGCCGAGTCACAGATTGATAAGGCTGATTCGCTAAAAAATATAAAAAAGGGAGACAAAATGAACGACTCCTACGGAACTATCCTGAAGATGTTCGGTGACCGCAATCCAACCGATACAGAGGTTTTAACGTGGTTTCTCATTGTGTTGTTTGGACTGCCAGTTCTTCTGTTCGTGATCCATTATCTCAGAGGCAAACGACAGGCTTCAAAGAATCGTATCCGGGCTTTTGAAATTTTGGATGGGCTCGGTAATCAGAAAGATTTGGATTATCTCGAACAACAAACCCTTGAACATATGGCAGAAGACGTAGGGCTCAAAAACCCTTCTCTTTTAATTACCTCTATGGATGTATTTGATCGAACAGTGGGGAAATGGATGAATAAGCTACAAAATCTACCCTGGCTGGAGATGTTTACACACGTAGAGCGGTTACAATCTGTTCGCCAAAAAATTGGGCATCGATATTTGGCTGTCGGTCAGCCACCCATAACAACCCGAGAACTCAGATTGGGACAAAGGCTTTATATGGTTGCGCCATTCCGAGGAAAAATGCAATTGCTGTCGACCCGCATAATAGACCTTGATGATTTGGCTATTCGTGCAGATTATTTTGCGGTGAATGGACACCGCGTTCAGTTTAAAGCACAACGCGATATGTGGGTATTCTTCTGGTCAGATTCTGGGAGGGAATATCAATTTAAAACCCAGGTTTTCAAAAACTTCAAACGCCCTGTGGTTTATATGATGCTTCAACACGGCGATACGGTATTGTCTCAAAAGGGGAGAAATGTTTTTTCCTGTGATCTCACAATGGAGGTCACTGCAAGCTGGGCTCAAACACATGATGAACGGAAAGTTGCATCTCCTGCGCTATTAGAAGCTGAAGAACCAGAGACATTGGCGGGGAGTTTGACTGAGTTGAGTGGCAGTGGTTTTACAATGATAGCCAACGTAGAAGTGGGTTTTAACGACTTGATTCGATTAGAAGGTGGCGTGCCAGATTTCCTCAAAGAAAAAGTAGGGCGTGCTGTAGATATTTCTGGACCTCAGGCGAGGTTTAAGTTTCACAATTTGTCTGCAGAAGACAGAGAGAAAATCCTGAATTATGTCGCCCCCCAACTGTCTCAGGAAGTTGTGCATAAGGCATAATCTGGTTGTTCAAAAACTTAATTTTCATCCGTGTCCAAATGGAGAATCTATTCGTATGATCCTCACCCTCGTCTGCAAGCCTGACAACGACCTCTGTCGTATTCTACAAGACAACAATGTTGCCTTCAATCGCGTGGCCACTGCTCAAGAAGCCATTGAGAATGCACCTGAAGAATCAGGCATCCTCATCCTCGCCGATGGTTACCCAGAAACCCCAACACCGATCGATCTTAAAGTATTGGAAACGGCACAAGAAAAAAGACAGCGTATCTATTTGGAATTTCCCAGCACCCTTCCAGAAATGGAAGTCGGCGACATTCACGGTATTGAATGGGAACGTGCTGTTGTGACATCCGACGTCTTTACCTCGCTCAAAAAATCACGCATCCTCATGATCCACGGTTG
>JBLHJX010000039.1:0-27261 GCA_047619225.1 Candidatus Latescibacterota bacterium | reverse complement strand
GATTTGATCAGTGGTAAGGTTCCCAAAAGTGTCATTTTAGAACCGTACCTTGCTGAGCGTGAGAGCGTTTTGGCACTGTAAGAGCAAGGTTGTCTTTAACGCTATGCGCCACACGCTTCGCGCCCTGCATTTTTTAAGGAACAAATATGAACGAGATAAAAAAGAGACCTCTTGGCAATACAGGTTTGGAACTCACTGAGTTGGGCCTGGGTGGCGTTTATTTGTCGCCCAAAAAAATTGGCGATCCCAAGAAAAAAATATCGGTGTAATTTTGGGTTCGCCCTTGCAGCAAGGTAAACTTGCTGTGCCGCATCCCGAGTGGTTAGAGAACCCACCCGAGTGGATGAATGCAGATACCCAACGTCGATTTGAGGTGCTGTATGAAATTCAGCAAGAGACCGGTATTTCACTTGCCGAATTGTCACTGCGTTATTTGTTGGCCGATCCAGATTTTACCTCTTTGGTTGTTGGCTCAACAAGCGTGACGCATTTAGAAGAGAATGTGCAGCACGCTTTGGCCGGCCCATTGCCAGAAGAACTGCATCAAAGGATAGAAGACTTGGGCAAAGTGTTTCCTGGGCTGTGGGGAAAGGATTTCTAAATGTGGGGGCGAGGTTCTCTCGCCTGCTCTTCTGTTTGCCGATTTTTACCAAGTGTAACTGGGCATTGTGAATAAATAACAAAAAAAAGGTCACGGAATTTTCATTCCGTGACCTTTTTTTAACCCCAAAAGTTACACTCTGTCTGTGAAGTAACATTTTTTGTGTTTTAGTGAATGTGCCTGTGGTCATCCACCAATGTGCTTACACGTTGACCCATAACAGCATTAACCACAACGCTCACCTGACCTGCATCGGCCAAATGTTTTTGATGACAATGGGGAAAATTGAAGCAGTTAAGATTTATCCATTGGCAATGTCGTTACAGGTTTTGCCAAAGTTCTGGATAAAAATGAGAAAGTCAGAAAAATTGATTGCACCGTCGTTGTTGAAATCGGCAATTGGGTTGTAGCGGTCATCGCCTATTTTGGAACCAAAGAGCTGAGCCAAGATAATAAAATCTTGGAAATCGACTAGGCAGTCACTGTTGATGTCGCCAACAAGAACGGCTTGTGTGGCAACCGTGATTGAGCCATTGACGATGGTGACAGCTGGTGTGCCGTTGTTGAGAATGGCTTCTGTGATGGTGAGTGCCGAAACTTGGCCTATCTTAGCCGAGTCGGAAACTGTAAAGGGGATTTGGAGGAAGATGCCTGATCCTTCTGGGATTCGGCTGGCAGTTGCAACGGCAATGTCAATGAGGCCCGTTGTGTCTTGTGATCCGGTTACAAAACCAACACGATGGGCTTCACTCCAGCGGTTGGTTAAGGTGCCCGAAATCACGAGCCGACCCGCGGTGACAATACGGGCGTCATAGGTAATGGTGATATCTGATGCGACAATGTTGAGGCCGGTGACATCTGAGATGGTGACATCGACTGTAACTGTTTCACCGGGTTTGGCGGTGAGCTTTGGTAAAGATATAGTGACGGGTGCCTGAGTGTCTTGGGCAATAGCCTGTGTTGTGAGGAGAATTACGGTAATAAGGATGCGATACAACATATCAACCTCTAATTTAAAGAGTCTATAGATGCGCTTACGAACGTTTGAATATAATGCGAAAAATTCGAATAAGCAAAAAAAAAACCAACCCAGTGGAAGTGTTATTCTGATCGTCTTACAAAATGAAACTTTCGAGGTTTGCTGTTTAAACGCGGTGTTTTTTATTGACAAATAACGTGGTGTTTGTATTATAATGAAAATTTCAGGTGAAAAGTTCATTAAGTTCCAGATTGAATTAAATAAGATTAAAAATAAGGCTTAGATAAACTGGCAAAGGGGGATTAAACCTAAGTAAGATTGTGTGGCTTCTATTCATAGAATCGTTTCAGGATTTTTAAATATCAAGGAGAAACAATGGAATTTCAAGTGTTACGAGGTACGGGCATCAAAGTGTCGCGCATTTGTTTGGGCACCATGACATTTGGCGATCAGGCCGATGAAGCGACATCGATCAAGATGGTGGATATGGCCATTGATGCGGGTGTTAATTTTATTGATACGGCCGACGCTTATGTGGGGGGGAAGTCTGAAACGATTGTAGGCAAGGCATTGAAGGGCAAACGTGACAAGGTGGTTTTGGCAACCAAGGTGGCCAATGCCGTGGGGCCCGATAGATTCAAAGACGGGGGTCTCCATCGCTGGCATGTGATTAAGGGTGTGGAAGAAAGTTTAAAGCGGTTGCAGACCGATTGTTTGGATATTTTCTATTTGCACAAGCCCGACTGGAACACACCCATTGAAGAGACGATGGCGGCGTTTGATATATTGGTAAAACAAGGGAAAGTGATGTATGTGGGCATGTCAAATTTTGCTTCCTGGCAAGTGATGAAAGCATTGTGGAAATGCGATGCACATCACTGGGCGCCTCCCGTTGTGTTGCAGTTGCCTTATAATATTATTACCCGAAGTATTGACGAAGAGTGTGTGTCTTTTAGCAAAGAAATGAACATTGGAATGACGGTCTACAATCCTCTTGCTGCTGGTATGTTGACTGGTAAGTACAATCGTGAGACTGCGCCTGCCAAAGATACTCGGTTGGGTCTCAACAAAGACTATTATGGTCGATTTTGGCATGACCGTAACTTTGAAGCCTTAGATATGATTAAGAAAATTGCGGATGATGCGGGTAAGACGATGATTGAACTGGCATTGCAATGGCAGATGTCGCAGCCTGTTGTCGATTCTATGATTTTGGGTGCAAGCAAGTTGGAACATTTGGAGCACAATATCAAAGCGGCAGAGGGGCGATTGGAGAAAGATACCCTTAAAGCCTGCGATGCCGTGTGGCAACATATTCGCGGTGAGCACTTTGCATATAATCGATAAGTAAAGGGATCAGTATGAGTGTTGAACGTTGGGGCGTTGGAACGTTGGAACGTCTGTAATTCTGACGGGCGCACAGAAGACTTCGGTTTTCTGTGCGCTTCTTAATGGGTATTCTGAACAACGGGACGTTTTGGGGAATTTTTTGTGGCAGATATTTTGACATTGGGCATTGCACAAATCGCGCTGGAACCAGAGTTGCGGCAAAACTTGGCAAAGATGAATATCATGATTCGCCAAGCAAAACTCAAGCAATGTCGCGCTGTGTTGTTTCCCGAAGCGGCGTTGACCTGCTCACCCGATACACTCAAAATTGAAATTGATTTGGGGCTTCAGGCACTTGCCAGGTCTGCTCGTGAAAATGGTATCTATGTGGCATTTGGTTATTTGGACCGTGCATCTGATGAAAGCCAATTGTTCAATTCGATAAAGGTATTTGACCCCCAGGGTGAAGAGATATTGCATTATGATAAAATGTGGACGGTAAAAAAAGGGTCATCACCCAAGTTGTTTGAGATCGATGGGGTGTCGTTTGGAGCCATTATTTGTGCCGACCGGTGGTTGCGTGGGATAGAAGATGTGCCTGCTTTTTGTGGGGCGAAGGTGTTGGTGGAGTTTGCTAACAATTTTGCCGATGAGTGGCTGCCCGATCAAGAATGGTTTTGGTACCGGCCTCGTGCCGTGCGCAATGGTGTGTTTTCGGTGTTTGTAAATACGGCGCAACATGCCAACTATCGTGATCACGCGCACCTGGTTGACGGGCATGGTCACTGTGCGGTGTTTGCACCCGACGGACAATGTGTGGCTTCTTTGGCGGGTGAGGTCGATCAGTTGTTGGTGTGTGATATTGATCTTGATGCGGCAACGGGTGAAGTTGCTAAAGAAAGAAAAGCACATCCACTGGTTGGTTCCTTTTGGGCGGATGATTTTGATGGTCTGGCGGCACACGATTGGCAGGGTTTACAATCTGCAGAGGCAACCCTAACGTTTGCTGCGGCTCAAATGCAGTGTTATGCAGATGTCGATGGCAATATGGCATTAATGCGTGCCCAAATGGGTACGGCGGCAAAACAAGGCGCAGACGTGATTGTGTTTCCCGAGTTGGCGGTGACGGGTGCTTTGGATAAAGATGTCGAAGCTGCGGATGAAGAATCATTGGGTATGGCATTGGATATGTTGTGTGCCAGTGCCAAAATGTTAGGTATGTGTGTTGTGTTTGGTATGCCATTTTTTGAAGGTGGGCAACGGTATAATGGGGCATTTGCGATCGGTGGAAATGGTCAGGTACTCACGCGATATGCACAAACTGTGGTGGATAGGCCCCATTTGTTTACACCGGGCGATCAGTTACAATCGATGTGGTTTGACCTCAAGGGTGTGCCTGTGGCCATGTTGGTCGGGATAAAAGAGGCTTTGTGGAGTGAGTTGGCAGAGATGGCGGCTTTGCGCGGTGCTCAAGTTTTGATGCATTTGTGCCACGATGGGGGAGATCCTGTGTTTCGCAGGTTGATGTGGGCAAACATCGCTTCGTTTGGTACCACTACCATCACGGTGAATGCAGCAAGCAATCCTGCAAATGGGGGGAGTGCTATCTGGGAAGATTATCGCAGGCACAAAAAACAAGAGGCTTATTCTCGGGCGCCCTATTCGGCCCGTCGAGTTGCCGAAGCTCATACGGGGGAAGAAATTTTGTATACCACCCAAACGATGCGCGCCCAAAACCCACATATGCAACGTGTCACGGGGTGCGACCCAGATAGGCGCGGGTGGTATGAGATGGGGGCGCGGTTGATCGGTGGGGGCTAAAGCGTCTCTTTATCAGATATAAAAGGCTTATGCATTTTTGCATAAGCCTTTTATTTTGCTGTAGATAACTTTAGAGACATTGAGTATTGAGCGTAGTTGGGTATGTTTATGGCATGTGAATTTGGGAACAATGCCTAAGGTTAAAGGGTCGAAAGACTGATGAAAAAAGTTCTGATACTGATCATGCTTCTGGCACCTGCCATTGAAGCGCAAACAACCGATTATCGCACCTTGTGGCAGCGGGGTGCTTATGCCGAGGCGATTCAGGTCTTGGAGACGCGTTTTGAGCAGCTGTCTTATCGGCCTCGAACGATGCGGCGCGAGTTTGCAGAGCTGTTATTTACTGTTGGGCGTATTGATGAGGCGATTGAGGTGCTTGAAGGTTTGGCTATGAGTGCGATCGACCCGGCTACAATGGTGCGGTTGGCTCAGCTGTACCGGTATCGAGGGCGGATCGATGATTTTGATGGCATTGTGAGGTTGACCGAGCAGCAGCTTCAAAGTTTGTCCAATTATCGGCGAGGTCGTGATGATATGTTGGCACTGGGGCAGTTGATGGTGCTCAAAGGGGAAGACCCACGTGCGATTTTACGCCACTTTTCAACTGTGACAAATGCGTTTCCAACCTACGATGAGGCGTTTGTGGCTGCGGGTGATTTGGCCCTGTCTAAACGGGCTTATGATGTGGCAGAACGGGAATATTCACAAGCGCTGCGGGTCAATGTCGAAAACCAAGATGCGCTTGTGGGTCTTGCACAATGTTATTATCACGCATCGGACCCACGCGCTGAAGACGTGATGGCGTCTTTGCAGACGATGAATCCCAATCATCCACAATTGCGGCTGTTGCATGTTGAACAGTTTTTGGATTTGGGGCAGGCAGATGAGGCGCTGACGGTTTTGGATTCGGTGACAATGATTAACCCCAATCATTTAGACGCTTTGGCCTTGAAGGCTGCTGCGTTTTTTTTGAAAGACGATTCGACACGTGTGACCCAGTTGCGTGAAGAGATGTTTGCTGTGAATCCCTCCTTTTCTGGGGCATATCGCATTCCGGGGCGGCTGGCATCTCGGCATTATCGTTTTCAAGAGGGGCGCAGGTTTCAACTGGCGGCTCTAAAGGTCGATGCAAATGATCATGAGGCACGTTTGTTGTTGGCTTTTGATTTGTTGCGGTTGGGGAATGACGCCGAGGCGCGGGGCGAGTTGGAACGGGTTTTTGCTGTGGATCCTTACAGTGTCAGGGCCTATAACTTGTTGGAAGCGGCAGATGCCATTGACGCGTTTACGACCATTGATCGCGGCATCTTTCGTTTGCAATTGCCCGAGTATGAAGCCAAGCTGATGGGGGATGATTTATTGGCGCTTTTAGATGAGATTTCTACGTTGTACCAAGAGAAATATAAAATAACCCTGAAGGTGCCTGTGGTGGTACAGGTGTTTGATGATCACGACGTGTTCATGGTGAGGTCTGTGGGGTTGCCAGGTAGTGCGGGGCATTTGGGCATTTGTTTTGGGCAGTTGGTCACAATGGATTCTCCGCGTGCCAGACCACTGGGGACTATGAATTGGCGGCAGGTTTTGTGGCATGAATTTGTGCATGTGATTACGTTGCAAAAAACCAACAATCGGATGCCACGCTGGTTGTCTGAAGGGATTTCGGTGTATGAAGAATATGCCGGTGATTTGGCTTGGGGACAGCGGTTGGATCCCAACTTCAAAACAGTGTTAGATGAAGTCGGATATCCGTCACTTGAAGATTTAAACCGTTTGTTCACGTCACCCAATTCAGCAACGCAGCTCATGTTTGGCTATTTTTCGGCAGGGGAGTTTGTGAAATTTTATGTCGATGCATATGGACACGATGCTTTGGTGCGTGTTTTAGACCGTATTGGAGAGGGTGAAGATGCGACGGACGCATTGGTCACAGCGTCTCAAGAATCTTTGGATGAACTCAATTTGCGTTTTGATGCGCATATGCGCGTGCGATGCTCGGCATTTAACCAATTGGCTGAGCATTCGGTGTTTAAGATGGTTTTGGCCGATGGGGATGAGGCCGCCAAACGCGGTGATTTGGAAGCGGCTGAACGGGCTTATTTGTCGGCTTTTGAATTATATCCCGACTATGTGGCCGAAGATGCGCCCTTGCATCGGTTGGTAAATCTTTATGCCAATTCTGGTGATCGGGCTCAGTACATAAAGGCCCTTAGACGATTGGTAGATTGGGATGCCACTGCAAACGAAACGTGTGTCAAGTTGGCGACCTTGTTAATAGAAGAGGGCGATGCCAAAGCCGCTTTGGATGTGTTAGATCGGGCGTTTGCTGTTCATCCGTTTCAGGTTGCAATGTTGAAACAACGTGTGTTGGCCGCGCAACAATTAGGTGATCTGACACATGCCCAGGCCAATTTGAAAAAGTTGGTGTATTTGGATTTGCCCGAGCGAGCAGAACATCAGTTAAATTTGGCACGTGTGTTGGCAAAACAAGGTGATCGTGTGGCAGCGAAAGCCGAAGTGATCGCTCTGCTTGAAACCGTGCCGCACTTTTGGGATGCTCAGCAGCTTTTGTTGGATTTGGTCGAGGGAGAGCAATAAGGTGTCATTGTCAGGATATTTAAGTAAAAGAGGTCGCAAGGTTGTTAGGGTGCAGGGGCCCAGGGGAAAAACAATTTTCCCCTGGGGCATCGACGCATCGATCCTATTTTTTCTGACGCTGATCTTGGCGTTTTCTTTTTTTGGCGATTCTGCCGATGCGCAACGGCGGCGCAGGGAGAGGCGTTCTTTGGTTCGGATAGAACGCGATATTTTTCCGAGCAATGCATTTACTTTTTGCCGAGTAGAATATAACAGTGATAGCAGAGGGTGGGGAAGGCGTGGGGGGAGTTGGGCAACGGATTATCCTGAGGCCGATGAAAACTTTTCACTTCGTTTGTCACAAATCACAACCTTAAATGTAAATCGCACGGAAGAGGGCCGGTTTCAACATATGGTTGTGCGTTTGGATGACCCCGAGTTGTTTAAGTATCCGTTTGTTTATATGCTCGAAGTGGGGCGTATGGTTCTGGGTGAACCTGAGCGCGAGGGGTTGCGTTCTTACTTGCTGCGGGGTGGTTTTTTGTTGGTGGATGATTTTTGGGGCGATGATGCCTGGGAAAATTTACAATATGAACTTGCCCAGGTTTTGCCAGCAGAGGAATATCCCTTGGTTGATATTCCATTGGATCACGAAATTTTTCATATTGTATTTGATGTTGATGAAGTACCTCAGGTGCCGGGTGTGGGTAGTTTTTACGATTGGAAGGTTACTGGGTTGACGTATGAAGGGTATGAAGGGCGTTATACAACGTATGGTACAGAGGCGCATTGCAAGGGTATTTTTGATCACAATGGTCGGTTGATGGTGGTGGTGATGCACAATACAGACTTGGGCGATGGGTGGGAACGTGAAGGTGAGAATTATGAATATTTTCGGACATTTTCTGCGCCCAAGGCCTATCCCATGGGCATTAATATTGTGGTGTATGCGATGACACATTGATGTGTCTGTAAATATCGGTTTTGCATGACCGTGCCGTAAACCAATTGATAGGAAAGTTGACACAATCACCTTCTCCCCTTTTTCAAAGGGGGGACATAAGGGGGATTCCTTTGAGCGAGACCATTCAAGAAAACGAAGTACCGAACGAAACACCATTTGAGGAAGAAACCTTGCATAAATTACGCGATGGGCGTGAGCGGATGTTGACGCAGATTCGCAAGGTGATTGTGGGACAAGATGCGGTGGTGGAGTCGTTGATGATTGTGTTGTTTACGGGGGGGCATTGTTTGCTCACTGGCGCACCTGGTTTGGCCAAGACATTGTTGGTGCGCACCATTGCTAAGATTCTGGATTTGGATTTTAAGCGCATTCAATTTACGCCCGATTTGATGCCGTCTGATATTACGGGTACCGAAATCATCGATGAGGCGCGTGTGGGAGGGCAACGCGAGTTGCGGTTTATTCCCGGACCCGTTTTTACGAATATTTTGCTGGCCGATGAGATTAATCGTACGCCGCCTAAAACACAGGCTGCTTTGTTAGAAGCGATGGAAGAGAAGCAGGTGACTGTTGGCGGGGTCTTGCGCCCACTGCCACCCCCGTTTTTTGTACTGGCAACGCAAAACCCTATTGAGTTGGAGGGAACCTATCCGTTGCCAGAGGCGCAGTTGGATCGTTTTATGATGAATGTGCGCATTGATTATTTGAGCGAAGATGAAGAGCTTGAGGTAGCGACACGTACCACAGCGGTGACCGAAACGGGTGTTGATGCGGTGTTTTCAGGTGCCGATATGGTCGATTTTGCACGGCTGGTTCGTTTGGTTCCTGTGGCCGCTCCTGTGGCGCGTTATGCGGTGCAGTTGGTGCAAGCGAGTCGGCCCGATTCGGAAACCTCACCTGACTTTGTCAAAAATTGGGTCAATTGGGGGGCAGGCACACGTGGGTCTCAAGGGTTGTTGTTAGGAGCCAAAGCACGCGCCCTATTGCAGGGCCGTCATCATGTGTCGTTTGGAGATGTGCGTGCTGTTGCGCCTCCTGTGTTGCGGCATCGTATATTGACCAATTTCCGGGCGGAAGCAGATCATGTGACGGTGGACGATGTGATTACGCAATTGTTAGATACGATACAACCCCCAACGGCGGATTTGAAATAATGCGTGAGACGGTTTCCAAATTTATAGATCCATCGGAGTTGGCGCAAATTGCCGATTTGCAGTTGTTGGCACGTACGGTGGTGTCGAGTTTGGGTGCCGGTGTGCATCGCAGTTTGCATACGGGCACATCGGCTGAGTTTGCCCAATATCGCCCCTATACACAAGGGGATGATTTGCGTTTTGTCGATTGGCGGTTGTATGGGCGAACAGATCGGTTGCACGTCAAACAGTTTCAAGATGAGAGCAATGTGCATGCAACGGTGTTGCTTGATTGCAGCGCGTCTATGGATTATGGCTCGGGTGGGGTGACGAAGTTTCGGTATGCCCAAATGTTGGCTGCGTGTTTGGTGATGATGATGAGTGACCAGCATGATGTGGTGGGTTTTGCGGCGTATCATCATGAGTTGATCACACATATTCCGGCGCGTCGGCAAGCAGGGCAACTGCATCGGTTGTTGGTGGCGATTGATGAGAGCGAAGCGGCTGGTGGTGAGAGCAATACGGCAGGTGTGTTGCAGTTTATGGGTGATGTGTTGCCTCCGCGTGGTATGGTGGTATTGATTGCCGATTTGTTGCACCCCATTGATGAAATGCTTGGGCATTTGCGTTCTTTGCGCGCACAACGCCACGATGTGTTGGTGTTGCAAGTGTGTGATCCGGCAGAGCAGACGTTTCCGTTTGATCGGTCTGTTACCTTGGTTGATGCCGAGGGTGGGCATGAGCAATTTGCTGTGCCAGAAGATGTACGGGCAACTTATTTGGAGAATCGGGCACGGCATTTTGAGGCCATTCGCGAAGCGTGTTTGGCAGCTGAAATTGATGTTGCCGAGTTTGTGTGTTCTGAACCATTGGACAGGGTTTTACATCATTTTGTAAATCGGCGCAATCGTGGGTTGGTAACCACCAGCCGACGGCAAGGGCGCGGAGGAAGCGGCCGATGAGTTTTTTTGTGCCTTTGTTTTTTGCGGGGGTGGTTTTGTTGGTGGTGCCGTGGTTGGTACACCGCATTCGTCGACCCGAGCGAGAGAGGGTGCGATTTAGCAGTTTGATGTTTGTGCCCGATATTAAGCGCGAGGTGATTGAACGGCGGCGTGTGCAACATATTTTGTTGATGGTGTTGCGCATGATGTTATTGACCTTGTTGATTTTTGCATTTGCACGCCCTTTTCAAGAGGTGCTTTTGGGAGCCGATGTGTCTTCTGAAGAAGGTACTCACCATGTTATTTTGTTAGATGTATCGCTGAGTATGGGGGCAACTGAGATATGGGAAGAGGCCAAACGTCAGGCCATAGCTGTTTTGGACGATGTGAAAACGGGCGATCAAGTGGGCGTGATTCGGTTTGCGCAAAATGCGTGGGTAGACCTGCCTTTGTCTGAGGATGTGTCATTGGCCAGACAGGCTGTTATGGGTGCCAATTGGACGTGGGAAAAAGGGAATAGCTTGGTGGGTTTGCAAGCTGCAGCAGATATGTTGACAGGTAAACAAGACGTGCGGCGTGTGGTGCATTTGGTGAGTGACTTTCAAGCGACGGGGTTGCCAACCATAGAAACGGGTTGGGCTTTGCCTGGGCATATGCGATTGCATCCGGTGGTGATTGGTGATGGCAGCTGGACCAATGTTTCGGTAGATGCATTGGCTTTGCGCTCGGTGGGGCAGCAGACATTACAAGTGCGTGCCCGGGTAAAGAATTGGCAAGGGACAGAGGCTTTGAATGTGCGATTGTGGCTGGATGGCGAGGTGATGGATGCCAAAACATTTTCGGTGGTGCAGGGGCACGCATCTCAAGTGCGGTTTGATGTACCGGAACGTGCTTTGCAGGGATTTGTGGAGGTGGGTGGAAGCGATGGTTTGATGGGCGATAATCGACAATTTTTCACTTATCAACCCGCGCCCAAACATCGGGTTTTGGTTTTGCAATCAGGCTCATTGCATGGTTTGATGTTGGCGGCGGTTCCCGATGTTTCCGATTTGCCGTGGCAAATGGGTATTGCTGATGCAATGGACTTGGTTCCGGCTCTAAATGACAAGCCCAAAGTGGTGGTCGTTGGCAATATGCACTCTGAGATATTAACAGGGCTTAGAAATTATGTTCAGGCTGGAGGAAATTTGTTTTTGCCTTTGGAAAAAGGTGCAGATGCGCAACTGCTCAATCAACTATTAGAAGGCAGTGGCATTCAAGTTGAGGCACCCAAATCTGAGAAACAGCAGGTGCCGCTTGCTTGGGTAGATTTAAAGCATCACATATTTTATCCATTTCGCGGGGCCAAGTTTAACGATTTTTCATCGATTCGATATACGGGGTATCATCAACTGAAAGTGGATACGGGCACGGTATTGGCTCGGTTTGAAGGTGATGATGTGATGATGGCTGAAGCACAATTAGGACAAGGGCGGGTGTTGGTTTGGGCTGGAGGCTTGGCGTTAGATCGATCTAATTTGGCACGGTCGCCTCGGTTTGTGCCTTTGATTCATGAGACTTTGCGTTATTTGTCGGGTGAAGAGGTGGACCCGCCTTTATTTTTTGTGGGAGACGTCGTAGGCACTGGGCAGATCGATAAACCCGGTGTGCATACCACAGAAAATGGGCGAGGGGTTGCTGTAAATGTGGATGGGGCTGAGAGTGATCCTCGGCAGGTGACACCCGCTGAGTTTGAAATTAGGATGTGTGAGGCACCTATATTGTATCGTGCAGGTGAGGCCGAAGCGGCATCGGTTGTGGGGGGCAATTTGATAAAAGAAGAATATGGTTACTGGATTTTGATGGTGATGTTTGGTGCGCTCCTTTTGGAGCATTGTTATGCCGCATGGCTTGAATCGCATCCCAAACAGGAGCAGGTATGATACCCAAATTGCCTTTGAAGTTAGACCACGCTATTCGTGAGGTGACGGCACAGGTTTACCGACAACGCATTTTAAAAGGGCGACTCGTTTTTGGGCGTGTGTTGTTGGTTTTGGTTTTGATGTTGGGTGTGACAGTAGAGGTGTTGGTCGATACGTCGGTGCCTTTGGCGGGGCTTTTTGTGGTGTTTGCTGTGGCTCTGTTGTGGAGTGGGCATCGGTGGTTGTGGTTGCCCCGCCGGCGAGGGGATATTCCACGGGTTGATGTGGCGCGTTTTTTAGACGCGCATCATCCGGAGTTAGAAGATTTGGTTTTGAGCAGTGTGTCGTTGGGTGGTGATGCAAGTGCTTCGCAGTGGATGGTGTCGCAGGTGCTTAGCAGTGCGCGGGCATTGAGCGGTGCTGTGGTGAGCACTTCGGTCGCAAATCCTAAATGGGTGCGTGGGTTTCGCCGTAAGTTGATGGCGGTTTGGTCAACTGGTTTGGCGATGGGTGCACTTTTAATGCTGCACTGGGGCACCATAGGTATTGGAGATCGGTTGTTTGCTGGCGCACCAGAACCCTTACCTGCTTTTAATGTGGCGCCCGGAGATGTGCGTGTGCGTGTGGGTGATCATCAACTCGTATGGGTGACTACTGATCAAAAAAATGCCAGCAAGGCCATTCGTTGGCGCCACGTAGGTGGTGAATGGCAAACGACGGCATTAGAACCGGGGCAGGGCGATGGGGTTTTTGCGTTTCAGTTGCGGCATTTGTTGGTGGATACAGAATATCAGGTTCAAATTGGGCAGCTTAGATCGGCATTGCATCGCATTTCTGTATGGACACCCCCTGAGGTTGTGGCCATTGATTTGACTTATCGGTACCCTGCCTATTTAAAAATGGCTGATCATGTGGTGCCACACGGGGGGGATATTGTTGTTCCTCAAGGAACTGAGGTACAGTTGGATGTGTTGGTGAATAAAGATTTAGAGACAACCATGATGACATTGGGTGACGGGCAAGAATTGATGTTGCTTCGGGTTGAAGATGGGGTGTGGCGCGCCAACATGACGGTGACTGAAAATGATACGTACCAAATTTTATTGCGCGACTTGGATGGCGAAGAGAATGCCAAACCACGCGACTATAAGATTACAGCTAAAGTGGATGATCCGCCCGATATTCGCATTCGGTTTCCTCGTGGGGATGATGAGGCCACACCGTTGGAAGAGGTGTCGTTTGGGTTTATTGTTAAAGATGATTATGGGCTGGTCAATTATGGATTGCAATATGAGGTTGCTGGTCGAGACCCGGTTCGGGTATCTCTTAAAAAAGGGGATGAACGGGTTGAGAAGGCTGAAGATGAGTTTATGTTGGCTTTAGAAGATTCCAAGGTAGAACCGGGTGATTTTATTACGTGGACGGTGTGGGCAGAGGATGGTAAACCCGAGCGCGACGCAGTAGAATTGTTGGGCGATCCATACTTTTTGGAAATTAGGCCCTTTGAGCGATTTTATCGGCAGTCTATCAGCAATGGTGGCCAACAACAGCCTCAAGCGGGTGGGCAACAAGAAACAGAGGCCGATCAAAAACAGGTGATTATTGCAACGTGGAATCTGCGCAAAAAAGCAAAGCAGTTGTCGGCAGATGAATTTGTGCAAAATCAGGCGACGATTATTGAAGCACAAAAAGCGGTGCAGGCTCAGGCGATGAATGAAGCCAATGGTGGGGCACGTGGGGCAACGCTGATTGAAGACTTAAACCGCGAATTGACAGGTGCCCTAACGGCTTTGGAGGAAGCCGTGTATACAGACCCCGACGCGGCACTGGCGCGTGCATTGGGTCATGAACAACGGGCGCATCGGTTGATGTTGCAACTCAAACCTCAAGAATCGGAGGTGGCGCAAAATCGAAATTCTCGCGGGCAAGGAGGTGGGCAACGCAGGGGTCAGCAGCGCGAGTTGGATGGGCTCGAATTGGCACAGCGCCGCGATTTTAGAGAAGAGGCGTCTACGGTGCAACAGCAATTGGCCGAGACTGCTCAGGCGCGCAATCAAATAGAAGATTTGACACGTCGGCAGGCGGCAATTAATGAGGATATGGCGCGGTTGATTTCAGAAATGGAGTCGATGGGAGAAACTGAGCGCGAAGAAGCCAAACGGCGTTTGGAACAGTTGCAAGAATCTCAGCAGCGCACAATGGCCTCTTTGGATCAGGTGAATGGAGAGATGGCATCGGGTGATTTGGACCCACAGCAAGCGCGGCAAGCACGTGAGCAACTTGAGGCGGCGCGCGAAGAGATGAACCGCAGTGCGCGCAGTATGGAAAATGATCAATTGCAGCAGGCACGTGCGGCGGGCAACCGGGCGCTGGGTGCGTTGCGTGATGTGCAAGAACAGTTGACTCAGTTGTCTCGGCAAGCAGCCAGTGAGCGTATGGCGCGGTTGCAAGCGGGTATGGACAGTTTGCGTGCCCAACAACAGCGTGTGGTAGATGGGGCTGAAAAACAGCAGACCCAAACTCCTGAGGCTTTGACGTTAGATGAGGGAGGCGATGCTGTTGGGGACATGTTGGCTGAAAAAGGGGCGATGGCCGATGCGTTTAAAGAGGTGATGGATGAAGCCAGTGATTTGGCCGAGAACTCGGGTGAAAGCCAAGAACTGATGTCACAAAATTTGGGTGATTGGTTGCGCGCGACAAGCCGTGAGGGCATTTATGAAGAGATGGTTGAAGGGGAGCGCTTTATGCAAGAAGGTTTGTGGGCATCTGCTTCAGAACACGAAAAAGGGGTGCAAGAAAAGCTAGATGCTGCGGCTGAGCGATTAAATGCCGTCGCGGGAGATTTGGTGCGCGATGACTTGGATGCCATGGAACGGGCATTACAACGGGTGCGTGGGTTGGCTAATGAAGCCGAAGGCACACCGCAAGATGCCGAAGGGATGCAAGATTTTGCTGCTCGCGGTTTTCGTGAATGGATGGATGAGGTACGTGAAGCACAAGCGCTTTTGCCCGAAGGTGATGGGGCGGGACAACAGTTGGGGCGCATTCGAGATGGGCTTGCTGGCATTGGGCGCGATTATCAGCGAGCGGCAAAGGTGCCGCAATATGATTTGGTTTTTGATGAAGTGATCAAGCCTTTGAAGTTGGTGGCCGAAGAATTAGATCGTTCGGTGCGTGCTCGACGCGATGCATATGGTTTTGCGGCTGAAAATGCCGATGCCGTACCTGAGGCTTATCGCGACCATGTTGCCGAATATTTCAAGGCTTTGGCTGAAATGGATGGGGTAGGGAAATGAAATGCTTGATGCTCTATTAACATGGTTTACAGGCAACCGCACGGCGTATCAGTCGATATGGTTTGCATTTGATGTGGTCAGTGTGCCTGTGGCAATGGCTCTGCTGGTATTGATATTTGCTGGCGGGCTGTTTTTTTGGCACAAACGCTCAGGGTGGTTGATTGCCGGTGTGCGTACGTGTGCGCTGGTGCTGGCACTGTTCTTGGTTTTGGCCCCCACACTGGTTGTGCGGCGTGTGTCACCGAGCACGCATTTTGTACCTGTTTTGTTTGATAATTCTCAAAGTATGTTGTTGGATGAGCAGCAGGGGGTATCGCGTGCAGATCGTTTGAAGTTGGTTTATGGGGCGTCACAATTTGAAGAAGTGCTCAGGCAGACGCATCAGGTGGTGCCGTTTCAATTTGGTGCGCGTCCTGAACGGGCACGCAATTTGGGGTCGTTGGCATTTGATCAACCCGAGTCTGATATTGGCGGCAGTGTGCGTGATGTGCTGAAGCAGATGCGGGGTGTGTCGGTTTCTGCTGTGGTGGTATTTTCGGATGGGGCACAGCAGAGCGACAAACCGTTTTCTTTAGAGGGTGTAGATGTACCTGTCTTTACGGTGGGTGTGGGGCAAGATGTTGGCTGGCGCGATTTGGCGCTTACGTCGCTTTCGGTTACCCATACTCATTTTGATCGGGTGGCAGTGACGGCGCATGTGAAAGCTGAGGGTTTGGTGAACGAGGGTGTGGTGGTTGAGGTGTTGGATGGCACACGAACCATTGCGACCTCCTCTTTTGAGGTGGCAGAGGGTGTGATTGACCATCAGGTGCGATTGGAATTTTCACCACATGGAGATGGTTGGCGTGCCTATCGCATGCGTGTGAAATTAAAGGATGACGAACGCTTAGATTGGATAAGTGAAAACAATGTGCGTGATTTTGCAGTGGACAATCGCGAGCGCAGTTATCGCATTTTGTATTTTGGTGGGCGACCCAATTGGGAGAATAAATTTGTGCGCCGGGCTTTGGATGATGTGCCCCAATTGGCGCTGTCGAGTTTGATTCGCATTTCGGGGGCGGAGCGCAAATTTGTGTTTCGGGGGCGTGATGCAACAATGGCCAATCCGTTGTTTGAAGGCTTTGACGATCAAGCCCTAAATGCACCTCGTTATGATGAAGCGGTTTTTGTGCGCTTGGGTGTGGGAGCCTCTGAGTTGGCTACGGGATACCCAGAAGAAGCGTCGGAGTTGTATCGGTATCATATGGTTATTTTGGGTGAAGTAGAGCGCGATTTTTTTTCGCAGTCGCATTTGGAGTTGACGCGTGATTTTGTGGACAAACGTGGTGGCAGCTTGTTGCTGTTGGGGGGGCCTCGTTCATTTGCTGAAGGAGATTGGGATCAATCTGTATTGGAACCGGTCTTGCCTGTGGTATTGGGTTCGTCGGGCAGCTATCGCGAAGAATTGGTACAGGGCAAACCCACTATTGAAGGTCTGCTTTCAGGTGTTTGGGCGCTGGATGCAGAACCCGATGCCAATGCGATAAAGTGGTTGGCATTACCTGCTCTTTTTGGGGTGAATGGTTTTGCAATGACGCGCGCAGGCGCAACTGTTTTGGCCAGAACCGATGGTGAAGAAGACGCACCTTTGTTTGTGTGGCACCGATATGGCGAAGGTTTAAGCGCCGTGCTGGCCACCGGCGAGACTTGGGCCTGGCAGATGATGGCCGACACGGAGGATGTTTCTCATGAACGGTTTTGGCGACAGTTGGCGCGCAATTTGGTGACCCGTGTACCTGAACCTGTTACGTTGGTATCTGGGGGTGAAGATGTGGTGGTTGATGAAGATCGTGTGTTGCAATTTGTGGTGCACGATTCTTTGTTCAATGCACGAGAAGGTCTGTCTGTTGATGTGACAATTAAGACCGACAAGGGTGGTTTGGTTCATTTGCCTGTCACCGAATCGCTCGAAGAACCCGGTGCCTATACTGCCGAGTTTGTGGCTGAGGTATCTGGCTTACACCAATTGGTCGTTACTGGGCGAGATGCCCAAGGGCTTCAGGTGGGGCAGATGGAAACGGCTATTTTGTCGCATCCCGATTTGCGCGAGTATGCCTCTCCGCGTTATGATCCTACCTTTTTGAAGGCGATGGCTCAAAAAACAAGTGGGGCGTTTGTTGAATTGGATGATTTGGCCGATTTGGCAGCGCGTATTCCTTGGACCGATCATTCCAATGCGGTATTGGATCGTTTTGCGTTGTGGCACTGGCCACCCTTTTATGGGTTGCTTGTGGTCATGATGGGCGTTGAGTGGTATTTGCGGCGAAAAAAAGGACAGCCATGAGACGTTGGGTTTGGGTTTTGTTTGTTGCACTCTGTTTGCTAAAGGGGATGCCGGGGGTGGTGATGGCAGAGTCTTTTCATGTGATTGTTTGTGGGCGTGGAGGAGGTGAGCCGTATACTGAGCGCTTTGAAGATTGGGGGCAGCGGTTGCGACGGGTGTTGGTTGAGCAAATGGGACATGGTCATAAAAATGTGCGCCTGTTGACAGAGTCGGGCAAAGATGCCGATGGGGTGTCTTCGTTGGGTGATATAAAAAAAATATTCCAGCGAGTAGGCCAAGAGATTTCAAAAAAAGACGATGTCTTTGTCTATTTGGTTGGGCATGGTAGTTATCGGCGCAATATTGCAAAGCTGAATATCGTAGGTGAGGATCTGACGGTCGATCATATCAACAAATGGATTCAGCGATGGTCTGCCCGACAGGTTGTGGTGATCAATGGCGCATCAACCAGCGCGGTATTTGTGAATGCATTAAGTGGCAAAGGACGCATTATTTGCACCAGCACAAGCAGTGCTGAAGAACGAAACGCCACACGATTTATGGGTTTCTTCATTCAGGCGTTGGAGGAGGGCAGTGCCGATCAAAATCGCGATGAGCGGATTTCGGTATTGGAAATTTGTCGGCAAGCTGCATCGCTGACGGAAGCATGGTATACAGGAGAAGGATATCTGACAACAGAGCATGCCTTGTTAGATGATAATGGCGATGGCAAGGGTACGCGGTTGACAGAAATGGGGTCTGTGTTAAAGGATGGGAAAGCAGCGGAGCACTGTTTTTTGTTGGATGTTCGGGTGCCAGAAGGAACCCCCAAAGCTTTGGTTGATGCTTATCAAGCTGCCATCGCATCTGTGGAAGCCTTGGTAGAAAGAAAGACCCTTTTGGATTCGGCAGCATATTATGCACAATTGGAAACACAATTGCTCAAAGCAGCTCAGCTTAATCGAAAAATTTGGATTGGACAGGGCAAATAGAGAAGTTGAAAACGATAAATGATCGCGTTTTTTTAAACAAGCCATCGGATTTTTTTGAGAAAGAGTGAAGGTTTCTTTTAATCTAAATAGTTGATATTATATGCTTTATGTGTTATTTTGTCTGTGGGTTTGGATTTTTGGAAGTAGGTTTTTTTTTGTAAAAACCTAAAATTTTTAATTAAATACTGTTGACATTGGAGTTTTAATGCATTATTTTTACCTACACTATAACAGTTGAGCAGTTCTGCTTCCTATGCATGTGATCTAAAAAATATGACGAGGCAAGGATCAGAAGTTTAAATCCTTGCCATTTTTGTATTTAAGAAGCATTGCATATGTTTTCGCCTGAAAGGTGGTGAAGTACAGTGGCACAAGGAACCGTAAAGTGGTTTAACGACTCTAAGGGTTTTGGCTTTATCGAACAAGAAGATGGTGAAGATGTATTCGTACATTTTTCCGCTGTTCAAGGTGATGGCTTTAAGACTCTGTCTGAAGGTGACCGTGTGGAATTTGAAGTCCAACAGGGTCCCAAAGGATTGCAATCTGCAAACGTAGTAAAAATCTAAGTGATTCTTTATGAATATTGATATCGGGGTTCCGATTTAGCATTTCATATCCAGATCAATAGTTGAGCAGTTCTGTTTCCTATGCATGTGATTTAAAAATATGACGAGGCAAGGATCAGAAGTTCGGATCCTTGCCTTTTTTAATTTAAGAAACATAGCAATGTTTTTGTAGAAAGGTGGTGAAGTACAATGGCACAAGGAACCGTAAAGTGGTTTAACGACTCAAAGGGTTTTGGCTTTCTTGAGCAAGAAGATGGCGAAGATGTATTCGTGCATTTTTCCGCTGTTCAAGGTGATGGCTTTAAGACTTTGGCTGAAGGTGACCGCGTGGAATTTGAAGTTCAACAAGGTCCCAAAGGATTGCAAGCTGCAAATGTGACGAAGGTCTAAGCAACGCTTCAATACAAATAGGCAGTGTTAAAGGATGCTACTTTATGTAGCATCCTTTTTTTATTTGTATTCCCGCTTGAACACGCGTTATCTTGGCATGAGATCATGAGCACAGTACAAGGTGCCAAATGTGGACGGAAAAGTGAATAATGGGGGGTAGGTACGATGAGATTGACGGATGAGCAGGTGGCGGCATTTTGGAAAAATGGTTTTTTAATTGCACAGGGGGCATTGCGTGATGCCGACTTGCAGCCCGTGATTGACGAGATGAGTGCGTTTATCGATGGGCGTGCACAGGAATTAAAAGCAGAAGGTAAGATTGAAGATTTGTGTGAAGATGAACCCTTTGAGAAACGGTATGGATCGCTTTTCAATCAGTGCAAAGAAATGAGTAAGGGCATTGATATTATGCAGATGCGTGGCCCAGCCATGTTTCGTTTTTTGCACAATGACAATATGTTAGATGTGGCAGCTTCTATTGTGGGACCCGAGGTGACCTGTAGCCCCATTCAGCATATACGCGCAAAACCACCCACTGCGTATGAGAGAAATGAGGGTCCTGGTTTTCATAATGTGCCGTGGCATCAAGATGCTGGGGTAATGATGCCTGAAGCGGATGTCTCAAACGTGGTGACATTTTGGCTGCCCATAGGAGATGCGACCGAAGAGATGGGGTGTATGCGCGTGTTGCCAGGGGTGCCCAAATCGCATGGATATCTCAAGCATCAAAGAGAAGGGGGCACCACCATTTGGCCCGAATTGTTGCCCGATGTTGAACCTGTTGTGGCGTCTTGTAAAAAGGGTGATGTGGTGATCTTGAATAAGTTTACACCGCATCGTTCAACACCCAATCGAACCGATTTGTGTCGCTGGTCATTGGATTTGCGCTATCAGCCAACAGGTGAGCATACGGGGCGGACGGCGCATCCTGGATTTGTGGTACGTAGCCCGAGCAACCCTGATAGCGTGATGGATGATTATGACGAATGGTGTCGGTTGTGGGTCGATGCGTTTGCAAATCCGCGCGGTGTGTCAATGCATCGCAATGAACGATAAAGGGGGCGGTTATGCGTGTGATTGTGGTTGGTTGTGAATATTCGGGTGTGAGTACCTTGATTGATGGCATTTTTGAATGGGGTGAGAAGCGTGGTATTCACCATCACTTGGACGATCATTTTACCATTCCAGATGCGTTTCATCTCACCGATGAAGAACAACAGGGCATGTTGGATATGTTGCCAGGTATTAAGGAACGGTTTCAGCGTTTTCAAATTGTGTATCACGTGCATTTGATGCACAAGTTTGAGCATGTTCTCATGGGTGGGTTTCATATTGAAGAAATGGTGTATGGCCCTCGGTATTATTATCCGGGCAAAAATATTCAGATTCGTGAATATGAGGTGGACTTGCCCAAGGATACGATTTTGGTGCATTTGCACGCGCGCCCAGAAGTGATTCGTGGACGGATGGAAAAGTCGCTTCATCCACACAATTTGGTCCCTAAAGAAGATGTGGAGATGGTTTTGGATCATTTTAAAGATGAAGTGAGGTTGTCTTGGATTCAGCGCAAGTTTGATATCGATACATCTGATTTGTCACCAGCTCAATTGCTGGATACTTTCTTGGAACGCTCAGTGCCCTATTTGAATGCCAGCGACGGCAATACACGCATTTTGAACGGAAAATAAAAATGAAAATTACACATATTGGTGCTGTGGTATT
Source organism: Candidatus Latescibacterota bacterium (assembly GCA_047619225.1). Taxonomy (GTDB): domain Bacteria; phylum Latescibacterota; class UBA2968; order UBA2968; family UBA2968; genus JABIFK01. The sequence continues at coordinate 5,750 of JBLHJX010000039.1, read as the reverse complement.
GACGCCTTTTCCGTGGGTGTTGGTGAAGGTGAAAACGGATACGGGTCTTGTTGGCATTGGGGAGGCATATCATGGTGCGGGGGTGCATCAGATTGTGGTAGATGAGCGATTGACCAAGGTGTTGATCGGGCAAGATCCACATCATGTGGATAAATTGTTTCGCGATATGATGCGCACGATGTCGGCCTCTGGGTTTTATCAGGGTGCGGTGATGAGTGCGATCAGTGGCATTGAAATGGCGCTGTGGGACGTGGTAGGGCAATCGCTGGGTGTGCCGATTTGGCAATTGTTGGGGGGCAAGTTTCGCGACTCGATTCGGTTGTACAATGATTGCCATGCTGGGGATGTGGATACACCCGCATCGTGGGTAGAGAAAGCGGTGGAAGTGGAGGCGCGTGGGTTTGATGCGATCAAGTTTGATATTGATCCGCGCCCAACACAGCGCGATAAGTATAACCGAGGGATTAGCAACAACGATATCGCTTTTTTTGTGGATGTGGTCTCGGCGGTGCGAGAGGCATTGGATCCAAATACAGATTTGGCAATTGATGCACATTGGCGATATGCACCCAATGATATTTTGAAAGTGGCCTATGCGTTTGAAGATTTGAATTTGCTTTGGTTAGAAGATCCGATTCCGCCAGAGAATATTGATGCCATGGCCAAGGTGACCGCGGCAACTCGCACGCCGATTTGCACGGGGGAGAATTTTTATACACGGCATGGGTTTCGCGATTTGATTCAGGCACAAGCGGCTGATATTGTGTCGCCCGACTTGGCCAAAGCAGGCGGGTTGTTGGAGGGCCGTCGAATTGCCGATCTGGCAGATTTGTATTATATCCCCATTTCGCCACATAATATTTGTGGTCCCATTGGTACGATGGCGGCGTGCCATGTGTGTGCGGCTGTTCCGAATTTTCAGGTTTTAGAATTCCATCATTTGGACAATGAGATTTGGAATACATTGACAGTTGAACGCGATTTGATTCAGGATGGACATATCCAGGTGCCGACCGAGCCGGGGCTTGGTGTGTCTGTGGATGAGACTGTTGTTAGGGACGTGATGAAAGAAGATTTGGGGTTTTTGGACTAAGGGTGTTGATGTGCGAGATGCGTTGCGTTCAAGTGTGCCGTTTTTGCTGTTGGGAGATGAAATCGATTTGTTGCTTGAGAAATTGGCGATCTTGGCAAATGAACATCAGTAGTCATAAAATTTGATGATTGGAGAGGTGGGTATGGCAGATATGTATTTTGCAGGATTGGATATTGGTGGTACAAGTGTGAAGGCAATTTTGGGTGATGCCTCTGGTGCACAAAGAGGGGATTTGGTTGAGGTTGCCAGCCGTGTGAAAGAAGGGTATGGGGCAACGTTTGAGCAGTTGGAAAAAGCACTTGATCTGCTGGCGGAAGGGGCGGGTGTTGGTCGTGATGCTATTCGAGGTGTCGGATTGGATGTGCCTGCACCGAGTAGTGGGGGTGTGATTTGGGTGCAGGCCAATTTGGGTGAAGATTGGGTGGGCACAAATATTCGGGATGAATTTTCGCAGCGTATTGGATTGCCTGTTTATATGACCAACGATGGCAATGCAGCGGCGGCGGGTGAGTATGCCGCGCGCCCTGAGCATGTGGGTGGTTTGTTGTTGGTTGCCCCTGGAACAGGATTGGGGGGTGGTTTGGTGTTGCCGGGGGGAACGATTTATGAAGGTTCGAATGGGTTGGCTTTGGAAGTGGGGCATATGTCGGTGCCGTTTTATGAAGAAGATGGTAGGCTACCCGATTGCTCATGTGGACTAAAAGGATGTGCCGAAGCCTGGGTGTCGTTGGTTGCTCTGCGCCGCCGGTTGGGTGTTGAATTGGCAAAAGATGAGTGGGCCACTCATGAGTTGAATCAGTCGGATGATGACCTTGTGCAAAAGGCATATCGTTTGCGCGATTTTGCTGAAAAAGAGGACCCACTTGCGGTGGGGCTTTTTAAGGATCAAGGGTTTAAGCTTGGTTATGCCATTGCCGATATGGTGCGGTTGTTTGATCCTGGATTGGTGGTGATTGGTGGCGGCTTGGCTGAAACCTCGTTTCGAGACCGGTATATGGCATGGGTCTTGGAAGGTTTTGACGCACGGGCCTGGCCGATTTATCAGAAAAATCCGTTGGATGAGACGGCGATTTCCACGCGGTTTGAATGGGCGAGTGGGGGCGATTCGGCGGCGGCATTGGGGATGGCGTTTGTGGCGGGAGAGTTGTTTGGGTAAAGGCATTTGGAACAGCAGACGAATAGACAATAGACGAATAGACAAATAGACAAATAGACGAACCCCATCCTAAAACATTGCATGTCTCGAATCCTTGATTCGCGGATGACTCGCTATGCTTGTTAAGGCTTCGACTGTGCGCTGATTCAGTGAGGTGTTTTTTATGATTTCCCGACTTACAAAATGTTTGGTATGGCTTATTTCCATTTTAATAGTGACGCATTTTTTAATGGAGTCTGTTATGGCATATGAACTGGTAGAACATCCTCGGATATTTATTACCCAATCACAGATGGTCGATTTGGTTGCAAAGGCAAATGGATCGCTTGGGGGTGAATATGAGACGATCAAATCTGCGGCAGATCAGGCTGTGCGTGAGGGTGTGCAACCGCCTAAAAGTCGGCATCATATGCCGTTGGATCAGGTATGCTTGGGCATTGCATACTTAGTTGAGCGCGAAAAGGGCAACGATGTGGGTGCCTATGTGAAAGCCATTAAAGATTATTGGGGTGATGGTTCGGTGCTTGGGTTGGAGGGATCGGGGCATTTTGGATTTCAGGCAATGGTTTATGATTGGGTTTATGATGGGCTGAGTGAAGACGAGCGAAAACGGTTTGGAGATGCGTTGGGGGAATGGTTGCGTTGGTATACTGACAAACCTGAGATTACACTTAAAAGTGGATCGTGGTGGTATAATCAAACGTGGGGACCTGCGCATTTGAATACGCCCAATACACGGGATGGTATTACGCCTAAGCTGTTTGTGGCATTGGCGATTGCGGGGGCTGGCACAAAGCACGAAGGGGATGCAAAACAGTTTTTGGATTCGTGGGCAACGCGGGTGCCTGCTGAGTGTATTCCGGCATTCGATCGGATGGGTGGGGTTTGGTCGGAAAGTATGGGGCATGGAAATTATGGTCCGATTGCGGTGATTCCGTGGGCATTTGAAGGGTGGCGTACGGCAACAGGTGAAGATCTTTTTCAATTGTGCAGCAAAACAAGCTATTTGACAGAGATGGCCGAATGGTCTGTGCATTTGAAAATGCCGTGGTGTGATTTGACCGCATGGATTGATGACAACAGCGGTGTGGATTTGAAAGGTGTGGCACGGGTATCGCCCATATTGGCGGCACGTTATAACGATCCTGTAGGCAATTGGATCAGCGATGTGGCACCACCAGATCGGTATCATCGCCCGCTTTGGTTTCGGTTTTTGTTTTATGATCCTGCGATCAAATCACAGTCGCCTGCACAAATGAATTATTCATTGTCACGCCATTTTAAGGGCGCAGGGCATGTGCATATGCGCAGCGATTGGGATGACCCAAATGCAACGTGGGCATTTTTTGGTGCGGGGCCTCGTTTTGGCGCACACGCACGGGATGATGAAGGGCATTTTTTGATTGCTAAAAAGGGGTTGCTGGTGGGGCGTGCGGGAGGTATGGGGCATAATGATCGGGATTATTATGCAGGGGGTAGTTTGGCATTTAATGTGGTGACGGTTTATGATGCCGATGAAGAATTTCGGCGGCTTGCACCAGGTGAGAGAGGTATGTCTGAAGGCGGTACAAAGAATGAAAATGATGGGGGCATGATTCGATGGGTTTATAATGGGCATTATGATGTAGAGCGAGGGAAGATTGTTGGTTATCATGATGACCCACAAATCACATATGCTGCAGCAGATCTAACGGAAGCGTATCGCTCTCATAAGGTGCGTGAGGTGACACGACAGTTTGCCTATGTAAAAGGTGACAAAGAGTTTTTTGTCATTTTTGATCGGGTGGACGCCACACGTAAAGACTTTCCTAAGACGTGGTTTTTGCACATGCCAACCGAGCCTGTTGTTGATGGACTGGAAACGGTGATTGTAGATGGGCATGTGGCACAATATGATGGTGCTGTTGCCACTTGGGTGAGCAGCCCGGCGGGTGTAGATAAGGTCTTGAGTGAGGGGCGTTCACGCGCTTTTTTGAAGACGTTGCTTCCAGAGGGTGCCGTGGTAACCAAGCGGGGTGGTGATGGGCATGGTTTTTGGGGACACCCGCATGAAGCTACAGCGCAGTATAATCATAAGGGTGACCGGGGGGATCGTTCACCCGTGGTGCCGTGGCGACTTGAGGTGGCATCATCGGGTGCAACTGAACGTGAATTCTTTCTTCATGTGTTGGAAATTGGGGATGAGTCAGATGACAAGATGGCACCGGTTGTGTTGCGACAAGAAGAGGATCGTGTTGGGGTTGCTCTGGGAGAAGGACAAGATGCTGTGGTGATTTGGTTTGCAAAACAAGGAGCGCTTTCTGGATGGATGCAGGTGGGAAATGGTGAACAAAAGGTATTGGAGTGATCGTGAAATTTTTGACTGGAGGATATTATGAAAACGGGTGAAGTGCGTTTGTGGAAGTTGACACGTCGGTATGTACGCGAGGCGATGTTACGCGGAGATATTAAGGGCGCAATCTTGCCCACGGGCAGTACAGAGCAACACAATGAACATTTGGAAATGGAGCATGATACGGCCAGTGCGCTCCATATGTCTTATCAGGCCGCATTGGAGTTGTACCCAAAGGTGGTGGTTGCGCCTCCGATTTCTGTGGGGATTTCTGAACACTGGATGGAGTTTCCTGGCACCTTGAGTTTGCAACCCGAGACATTTATTTCTGTGGCGTATGATATTTGTGACAGCTTGCGCCGACACGGCATAGAGCATATTCTCATTGTGAATGGCCATGCGGGCAATCGGCCTTTGGGCGAGCAGATGGCGGACTTTCAAAAGCGTTTGGGCATTGATGTACAGTTTTGTTCATATTGGCAAGCCTATTCGAAAGAATTTGTAGCAGAGACATTGGATTCGGGAGATTGCCCTGCCCATGCGGCTGAGTTTGAAACGTCAATTGGCATGGCGGCTTTTCCTGAGAATATCCATTGGGAAGGTGTGGATTATGAAGGTGCAAATTTGAAGATTCAACGCGAAGGGTATGCGGAGCGTGATCCCATTTATTTTAGAGATGGACGCGATTTGGCTACGCCCAAAAAAGGACGTGTGATGGCCGATGCGGCGATTTCGTGGGTATCGGATAAGATGCGAGAGATGATGAACACCTAACAAAGGACCGTGTTAATATGACGGACTTTGAGAATAAAGGAATGGTGCCATGCTTATAGGTTATGTGAGTGATGAACGCTACATTGCGTTGATTGATGTGTTGTTTGAATTTGAAGGTCAGGGTCAAGTTGTTGCAGCGCGGTCGAGTGCTTCGGGTGCGGTTTATGCTGATCTTGCTCCGGGTTCTTATCAGGTGACGTTGGCCAAAGATGGGTTTGGCGCTAAGATTGTTGAGGTGGATGTTCAGGAAGGTGCGATTCATCAGTTTCGATTGCTTTCGGATTGTTTGTTGGGTTATATGTGGCCAAAGTGTGTGAAGGCGGGAGAGGCGTCGGAGTTTCGGGTGCATTCGGATGAAGCGTATAAGTTGGAGCTGTGGCGTTATGGGTGGGAAA
>JBLHJX010000038.1:0-27268 GCA_047619225.1 Candidatus Latescibacterota bacterium | reverse complement strand
GTGGATGAAAAAGGCCAAGGAGTGGGCCAATTGGATGACTATACCGTGCGAGTAAGAGGAGGGATCCCTGGCGATTTTCTTCGGGGGTATATACGGAAAATTCGCCATGGTATACGGGAAATTGAGGTACGAAAAACTGAAGTGTTAGGCGTCGAAACAGAACGCATAGAGGCACGCTGTGAGCACTTTGGGGTTTGTGGTGGGTGTGTGTGGCAGGATGTTGTGTATGCAGATCAGATAGAGATTAAGCGAGGCTTGGTCCAAAATTGCTTAGGTCAATATGGGGTAGATGTAAAATTCGACCAGCCTTTGGTCATGGATGGCTCGTTCTTTTACCGCAATAAGATGGAATTTTCTTTTGGGACTTCAAAGGAAGGGTCGGTTGATTTGGGTTTGCATGTGCCAGGGCGTTTTGATCATGTGTTTGATCTCAATGCTTGTTTTTTGCAATCTGAATTATCCAATGAAATTGTGGCTTATGTACGTGACTTTGTACGTACACGCAACTTATCTGTATATCACCTGAAGCAGCATGAAGGTTTATTTCGCTTTCTAACGATTCGGGAAGGCAAAAACACCGATGAAACCATGGTGATACTAACAACATCGGGGGATGACTTTTCAGGTGCGCAGGAATTGAGTGATGGCCTGAGGGAAATGTTTCCACGTGTTCAGTGTGTCATTCATAGCATCAATCGGCGCAAGGCACAAGTGGCGTTTGGGGATGAAGAAGTTGCACTTACGGAACGTGATTATATCTTGGAAAAACTGGGTCGATTTACTTTCGAAATTTCACCGAGTTCTTTTTTTCAGACAAATACCCACCAAGCAGAAAAACTCTACGAGCGGGTAGTGGCTTTGGCGGAATCTCAGCGTGATGATCGCGTTTTGGACCTGTATTGCGGTATGGGTGGGATTTCTTTTTTTCTTTCCGAGCATGTCAACCAGGTTCTGGGCATCGAGGTCTCTGACGCAGCCATACAAGACGCAACGAGAAATTGTGCGCGAAATAACATTACAAATTGTGCATTCATGGCAGGCCAAACGGAAGACTTGTTGGGGCAGTTGGCAGAACAATCCGAGAGATTTGATCTGGTTGTAACTGATCCGCCCAGAATGGGTATGCACCCAAAAGCTTTAAAGGCTTTAATTGGACTAAGGCCGAAGAAAATTATATACGTTTCTTGTAACCCGCATGCTTTGGGCCGTGACTTGAAGGTTCTTTTGGAGGCTGGTTATGGGGTTGATTATGGGCAGTTGGTGGATATGTTTCCGCACACGCCACATTGTGAGGTATTGATCCGGCTGATAGATTTACAATAAAAAAGGCGGCGCATTTAAAATGCGCCGCCTTTTTTAGAAGAGGAACAAACTAGCCCCTAACGCGTGTGATCTCAAGGATTTCGTAGATCAGTATACCAACGGGTACTTGGATTTCGACGACATCAGAAACGGCTTTTCCCAAGAGTGCCTTACCAATGGGTGATTCAGTAGAGATCTTATTCTCGGAAAAATCAGCTTCATCAGTACTCACCAGTTTGTATTGTATTACATTCCCCGTTTTCTGGTCCTTGAGTTTAACTGTTGCACCCAAATAGACTTTGTCTTTGGGGATTTGGCTTTCATCGATAATCTCTGAATGGGTAAGTTTGGTTTGAAGGCCGGCGATTTTGTTTTCTAAAAATGACTGGCGTTCTTTTGCCGCATGATATTCAGCATTTTCGCTTAAGTCACCAAACTCGCGGGCTTTTTTTATGGCTGCAATGACATTTGGACGATCTTCGGTTTGCAAACGTACCAATTCGTCGCGAATTTTTGCGTAACCTTCTTGGGTTAAATAGACACGGTTCATTTTTTTCCCTACAGGGTTAATATTAAAAACCAATCCCGAGATTCGATCTCTCAATCAAGGAGAAATCGAATCTCGGGATAGACTTGGATAAACAAACAGCAGCTTAAGGTTGCTGTTATTCCTATGTTCAAAAAACATAAGTACTTTTGTGCGACATGTCAAGGGTTTTTAGACTGGATTTTGTTCTGACTACCACAGACATACCGTTCTATTGACAGGGAGAGGTTTGGTCACTACCTTTCTCGAAAGAGGTCGTATTCTTTATTTTTCGAGAGGAGCTTACTTTATGCGTGTGGATTTTATTCGGGGTATTATTCCTGCCATGATTACCCCCATGACAGAAAGTGAAGCGTTGGATGAAACGGGTCTTGAACGGCTGATCGACTTTTTAATTGAAGCTGGTGTTCACGGTGTTTTTGCTGCGGGCACTGCTGGCGAATTTTGGGCTTTGAGTGTTGAAGAAAAAAAGAATCTCTACAAATGGACTGTGAAGTTTACTGACGGTCGCGTACCTGTGTATCTGGGCACGGGTGCAAATGCGACACACGAGGCAATTTTGCTGTCAAAAATGGCAGAAGATGCAGGTGCTGATTGTTTATCGATCTTGACACCCAGTTTCATTTCACCCAGTCAAGATGAAATGTTTGATCATTTTGCCGCTATTGCACAGGCGGTGAATGTGCCTGTATTGTTATATGATTTACCCTCGCGAACAGGGAATGCCATGACGGTAGATTTGGTTGTGCGTTTGGCCGAAACGTTTGAAAATATCGTAGGTATCAAAGACAGTACGGGAGACTTTACGCTGAGTTTAGAATATTTGCGTCGCGCGCCATCAGATTTTAAGGTGATTATGGGGCGGGATACATTGATTCATACTGGGTTTGTGCATGGTGCTGCTGCTGCCATTGCTGCAAGTGCCAACGTTGCGCCTGCTTTGAGCGTGGGTATTTATGAATGTTTTTTAAATGGAGATACCGAGGGGGCATTGGAATTCCAGCAACGTTTGGCTCCTTTGCGCTTGGCCTTTTCTTTGGGTTCTCACCCGGCAATGTTAAAAGCTGGTGCAGACATGGTGGGTGCAGCAGGAGGACCACCACGTAAACCAGTGCGTTCTCTTTCGGAAGCAGATCGAGAGAAATTACAAGCTGTTTTACGGGAAATAGGTGTTTTGGATTGATTTTGAAGGAGTCAGATTTTGGTTAAGTCTACGAGAAGGTCATATTTTTTGCTGGTGTATATTTGTGTTATTGGGCTGACATTGGGATGTTGGCTTGATGAAAGTATTGCACAAAACGCGATGCCTGCTTATGAAGACAGCACGTATAAACATGATCCCTACGATTTGACCAAGGTATCAGAGGTAGACAGCACGGATGTCTATGAATCTCGGATTAATCATTTGTTGCGTCTGCCGCAATATGCATGGTCGGCATTTGTGTTTCCCTTGGGTCAATTTGCTATCTATGCGGAACATAGCAAATTATGGGTGCGGTATTTTGATTTGTTTAGCAATGCTGATGGTACATTTGGAGTTTTTCCTGTAATGCAGTTGGGTGGTGAGACTGGCAATGGTGGTGGGGCACGGTTTTTTCACGCCAACCTTTTTGGAAAACGAAAAATCTTAACCGGGCAATATGTTTATTCTGGGAGCAAGGGGCAATTTGGCGACGGGCTGTATATACACCCAAATTTTTTAGGGCGTGGTTTGACATTGAAAACCGAAGGTGGGTATTTGAAGACCCGCAACCACGAGGCCAACATCAATGGGGCTTTGGACGATCAAAATTCGTCTCGGTTATTTGGAATCGAACAAATCGACGTGCAAACGTCATTGGCTTGGCAACTGCACCGGGGGCCTATGGCTCGGTTTATTCCTCAGGTTGGTTTGACGGGTTGGATTGGGTATGGCAAGCGAGACTTCCAGCCAGTTAGGGGGGGGATTCAATTATTGACAGATGCGGGATCTTCTGAGCAGGCGGGTTTGACCAAGGGGCTTGGTTCAGAATATGCTTTCTATCGATTTGGTGGGCAACTGGTATTGGACAATCGCGATTATAAATCGCCGGTGCAAACCTTGTCGCATCCAACCAATTACCGTTTTCCTGGACGTATTGTTCAACAATTTGACGATCAGTATTATTTTTATCGCGATGTTGGATATCCTGAACGCGGTGGGTTGGTCTTGGCAGAAGCCGAACTGGTCACAGGGTCTGATCATGTAAAGTTTCATCGGGTTGGTGCAGAAATTGCAAGATATCAGACGTTGTTTTGGAAAGACCGTATTTTGGTGGTGCGTGGGCGATTGGACAAGGTCACACCTTGGGGCAATGGATTTGTGCCCTATACCGAATTGATCCAGATCGGCAGCAATGAATCGATGCGCGGGTATGAACGCGGATATTTTAGGGGACAAGGTGCCGTACAATTCAATGTGGAGTATCGTTACCCCATTTGGGATACATGGAATGCTTTTCTATTTTGGGATGAAGGACAGATTTTTGACCACTATGCTGATCTGGCTTGGGATGACTTTCACTCTTCTTGGGGGGGGGGCATTGTTTTTCGCACAGAAATTGGACTTATTGGAAAAATAAAGATCGGCCACAGCTCGGTGGAAAAAAAATTGATTGGTGTTACCTTTAAACAGGCTTTTTAGGGTAAAAGCATGACGAGATACAAATGGACATGTCTGTGTGCGGTGATGTTGTTATTGTATGGATGTGGCACTGCCTCGCAGGTGACTATGACAACAAAGCCCATTAAATGGATCGATCCAGATCAATTGTCTGTCGCAGAGCCGCGAGAGATTAAGGAGAATCAGATTTGGGATATTGCTGATCATACCGTCTTTTATCAACTGTCGAAGGTGCTTGACCTTGGGTGGTCTGTTCGGCGCATAGGGAATGTGGCCGGTATTGTAGATGAACGACAGGCAGATAATGTGAATGCTTTGGATGAGGTGCCCCACTCTTCTTGGTATGCGAACAGGCATTTTTTTAAACGCTTAACAAAAGAAGAATTATTGGTCGGTCCAGGCCATGCACAACCTGATACAACAGGTAAGTGGGAGATTTATGCTGGGAAGTTTGAAGGTGGCACTGCTGGTTTTACGATCAAAGATTCACAAGGTCAATTGTATTTGCTTAAGTTTGACTCGCAAGGCAACAATGAAATGGGTTCGGCAGCAGAAGTGATAGCCACTAAAATGCTCTATGCTGCTGGATACAACGTTCCGAACAATTCGATTGTTTATTTTGATCCTGAGATTCTGGTTATTGGTGAACGTGCTCGCGTGCCCGATGGTGCTGGTGGCAAACGCCCGATGCAAAAGGCAGATGTGCAGGTCATTTTGGATAAGATCACCGTGCAAAAAAATGGGCGTTTGCGGTGTGTGGCCAGCAAGTTTCTATCAGGTGTGCCTGTGGGTATATTTAACTATGACGGCGTTAGAGATGACGACGCCAATGATCGGGTGCGCCATCAACATCGACGAGAATTGCGTGGCCTGCGGGTTATGGGTTCTTGGATGAACGATGCAGATCGAAGGGCCGCTAATACTTTGGATATGTATGTCACCGACGAGGATGGAAGAAAATTTGTAAAACATTATCTTATTGATATGGGATCTGCTTTTGGAAGCAATAATTTAATGCCACACCTACCCAAATATGGCAATGAATATGTGTGGGACCCTGGCAATGTCGGTAAGTCTCTTCTTGCGCTTGGCTTTTTTAAAAAACCTTGGAATGAACCTTTGCCCATGACCCATCCCGAATTGGGGTATTTTGAGAATGAAACCTTTCGGGCAATCAAGTGGGTGCCAACTTATCCCAACCCTGCATTTGAGCGGTGTACGGGACGAGATGGGTATTGGGGGGCTAAGATTTTGATGTCTTTTACGGACGAAGACATTGCCACATGTGTTTCTGCCGGGCAATACTCTAATCCTGAAGCATCTCAAGAACTGACGCGGTTGCTCATTGAACGCAGAGATATGATTGGGCGATATTGGTTTTCCAGAGTGAATCCGTTAGATAAATTTTGGGTGGATCGAGGTGGTTTGCATTTTGAAGATTTGGCTGTTTCTGGAAAGCTTAACAAGGCATCTAAGAGTACATATGAATATGCGTTCTTAGACGCCCAAGACCGACACCTTGACAAACCGCAGAAATTTTCTGGGAAAAATCTACACATACCTATATCGGCACAAGTAAAAGCAGGGCAATATTATGGTGTGCGATTGCGTACAAAACGCGGTAATGGGGCTTGGAGTTTGCCTACATCTGTTTATTTTTATGCGTGGGCGCCTGGCAAGTACCAGATTGTTCGTGTTGAACGCGTTGATTGACAGCTAAGACAATGGCATCCCATGTCTGCATGAGAACGACATATGTATAGAAAGGTACCCCTTTATGAATCCACTCAAACAAATCATGAATATTCGCCGGCATGAAGTGCCTATGGCCGTACTCATGTTTGGTTATTTCTTTTTGGTTATTACGAGTTTCTGGATTCTGAAGCCATTGAAAAAGGGATTATTTATTGGATTCTATGATGCGCAGGGGTTGGGTATAGGTGATTTGATATTGACTGCTGCGCAGGCAGAGCAGATTGCTAAAGTTTTGAACATGGTTGTTGCGCTTGCAGCAGTGACAGTGTTCACCATCTTATCGCGCACGCTACGTCGTCAGCAGCTAACTTATGTTTTTTCGGGTTTTTTTATCGTCTGTTATATTATTTATGCTGTTTTCTTGGGATCTCAAAATGCAGGCATGGTATGGTCCTTCTATCTCTTTGGTGATCTTTATAGTACATTGATGGTGGCCACATTTTTTGTTTTTCTAAATGACAGTGTGGCACCCGACGTTGCCAAAAGACTCTATGGCCTGATTGGGTTAGGTGGTGTGAGTGGTGGGTGGTTTGGCTCGGAAGTGTTGCGTTCAAAGATTAGTGATTTTAGTTTGGCTGAATGGATGTGGGTCTGTTTGGGTATCGCTGTGGTCATCTTGATTATTGCTGGGGTGGCTGGTCGTTTGGTTGGTAATGGACAAGATGAGGATACTTCTGCGGTTGTGGATGCAAAACCTACAAGTGGTAATGCTGCCATCGAAGGCGCACAATTGGTTTTTCGTTCGCCCTATTTACTTTCGATTGTGGCGATCGTGGGCATCTATGAAATGGTTTCGACGATTGTAGACTTTCAGTTTTCGGCGACCATTTCTCATTATTTGGAAGGGCCTGAGATTGGGAAACAATTTGCCACAGTATTTGCATTTACCAATCGATTTGCATTTGTTGTGCAGATTTTGTTGACTAGTTTTGTCATGACCCGATTTGGCGTGGGTATTGCCCTGATGTTTTTGCCTGTGGCGGTATTGCTCGGATCGGCGGGTTTCTTGATTTTGCCGACGCTTTGGATGGGCAGTGCATTAAACACCTGTGACAATGGTTTTAGTTACTCCATTAATCAATCGGCAAAAGAAGTACTCTATGTGCCCACAACAAGAGAAGAAAAATATAAGGCCAAAGCATTTATTGATATGTTTGTGCAACGCTTTGCAAAGGCTTTGGCTGTTGGGCTCAGTCTTTTTATTACCCTTGTATTTACTGGGTTTGAAAGTTTGCGATGGTTGTCGCTGATCAGTGTTGTTTTACTCGTTTTTTGGGTCTTGGCTGTGCGATATGTGGGACGCCATTTTAAAGCGATGGAATCTGGAGAACCTGTTTGAGGTCGCACTGTCTATGTTGAGTCGATTGGTAGATATTCGACAGGGTGAATGGCGTCGGCTGTTGCCCATTGCTTTGGCATATGCTTTCGTACTCGCATCGGTCTATATGCTGAAACCTGCGCGCAACGCTCTCTTCTTGGACAAGTTAGGCATTGGGCAATTACCTTATGTTTTGGTTTTGGTTGCATTGGTAGGAGGGGCTTCTGCCAGTTTATATGCTCGTTTAACCACTGGTGTGCGGATAGATCGTTTGATCACTGGTACCTTTGCGGGATTGGCTGGTATTTTGTTTGTTTTCTTTCTTTTGCTAAAAACGGAACAAAGTTGGGTTTATTACCTATTTTATGTTTGGGTGAATCTCTATGGTTTGTTGTCGATCTCTCTCTTGTGGCTCTTGGCAAATTCCGTATTTCACGCGCGTGAAGCACGACGACTGTTCGGGTTCATTGGCACGGGGGGAATTGCGGGAGCGGTTTTGGGTGGCATGTTTACTGGGTGGGCTGTAGAAGCGCTGGGGACAGAGAATCTCTTGCTTGTCTGTGTCGGATTACTCTTTCTCTGTATGGGATTGTTGCGTTGTGTAAAAAACAGTGAATTGGGTGGGGGGCAGCAGACGGTTAAAGAAACTGGGGCCCTAGAGGCGATACGATTGTCACCGCTTGTGCGATATATGGTTGGTATTGCAGGCGTCGTTGCAATTGTTGCGGCGATTGCAGATGTGCAATTTAATGGAATCGTGGATGCGACATTTGTAAGCAAAGATGAAAAGGCAGCATTTTTTGGCAATTTTTTTGCCTATCTCAATGGGTTTGCTTTTTTGTTTCAGTTGCTTATTACGCCACGCATACTGAATCGCTTGGGCGTTGGTGGGGGTATGGCCTTTCTGCCCGTGAGCATGGGCATAGGCGCATTAGGTATTCTTGCAGTGCCGGGGTTGTGGGGTGGGATTGCGGTAAAAGTTGGGGATATCGGTTTTCGACACTCTGTTCACAAGTCGGCATTTGAAGTATTATTTTTGCCTGTGCCGTCTCATTTGAAAAAAAGAGCGAAAGTGTTTATTGATACAACGGTCGACAATTTGGCAACGGGTACGGGAGCTGTTTTGGTATTGGTATTGACGGGCGTATTTGGCTTAACTTATCGGGAAATGTCTTTTGTGTCCATGGCTTTGGTTATTGTTTGGTGTGTCGGATTGTGGCCATTGCGGCGGGCTTATGTGGATGCTTTTCGTCAGGCATTGGAACGGCGCGAAATGGGGTCTGATGAATTTCGTGTTCAACTTGCCGATGGGGAGGTTATTGACTCGCTATTGCAAGCATTGCAGTCTGAAAACCCGCGTCAGATTTCCTATGCGCTCGATTTGTTGGTTGCTGTTGATCGCGATATATCGCTACAGTTGATGCCTTTGCTCAACCACTCTGATGCCGAAATTAGAGAGAGAGCACTGCTTGCATTGAGTTCAATTCCACAAGTGGACGTGATAGAACCTGTGCTTGATATGCTTGAGGATGATGTGCCAGAAGTACGTTTGGAAGCTATGCACTTTTTACAAACGCATAGCTCACACCAGAACACTGAAAGTTTGCAAGACTTCTTACGTCATGAAAATAGCCAAATTCGATCTGCGGCATTGGGGTATATGGCTGTGTATGGATCGTTAGAAGAAAAACAATTAATCGATATCGACTTGGTCGGAACTGTGGTTCAATCTGGCGATCCATTTGAGCGATCGCAGATGGCACGTTTGTTGGGTGTGTTGAATCGTGTGGAATTGAGTCCCTTTTTTTCTCAGCTCAAGAAAGACCCGTCTTTACGGGTGATTCGTGAAACGATGCTTAGCTTGGGTCAAGTTAAAGCCGTTGACGAGGTTTTTTGGCTCTTGGAGCAATTGGCCAATGCCCAATTACGCGTTGATGCGCGACAAGCGTTTGCGCTAATGGGACCTGATATCTTAGGGATTTTGAGCCAACGCTTAGATGATACGTCTGTTGATATGCGCATTCGCCGACACATTCCCAGGGTAATGGGTGATATCTTAGATCAACAATCGGTAGATCTGTTGTTGGTCCGACTGGATAAGGTATCGCCTGAGTTGGGGTATTGGGTGATCAAAGCGCTGAGTAAGTTGCGGGCAGCTTCGCCAGATTTGGTATTTGATGACGCGCGCGTAGACATCGCATTTATGCAAGAAATCCAAGCATATTATGAATTCCTTCAAGTGATTGAGGTGTTTCGAGATGTGCCTACAGACGACGCCTGGCGCTTGTTAAACAAAGCCATACTCGAACACCAATCTTTAATTGTTGAGCGTTTGTTCCGTCTATTGGGTTTGCTTTATGCCTCCAAAGATATGTATCATGCCTATTTGGGTGTTGTGAGTGTCGAAAAAAATACGCGCGCCCAGGCGCTTGAGTTTTTGGACAATGTGCTTGAACACCAGGTGAAGGATCATGTCTTAAACTTGCTGGACCCTGAATCCAGAGACAAGGCATTGCAGCATGGCCGTGATCTTTTTGGATATGACATATTGTCTCGCGAGGATGGTTTGCGTTATTTAATTGGTGGCACAGAACCTTGGTTACAAGCATGTGCGATGAATTGTGTTCAACGGCAGGATACTGCTGGACTTCGTGGCCTTGTAGAATTACAAACTGGAAACGATCACCCTCTCATATCCGAAACCGCGAATCTGGTTATGGATCGATTACATTTACAGGCTTAAAATTTATGCTGACGACGATTGAAAAAGTGATGGCGCTTCAGAATGTGGACATCTTTTCTGAAGTGTCAACAGAGCAACTGTCTCACCTGGCTTTGATTGCGCAGGAAGTGACGTGTGTTGCGGATGATGTTTTATATCGTGAGTTAGACCCACCTCAGGCTATGTACTTGGTTTTAGAGGGGCGTGTGCGGCTTCATCGAGATGATTTGGAAGTGACGACAGCACAGGCGAATGAAGTCTTTGGTTCATGGGCGCTTTTTGATGATGAACCCATGGTGGTAACGGCAACGGTTTTGGAACCTTGTCGGTTGTTGCGGATAGACCGTGATGATTTTATTGATTTGCTTGCAGATTTTGTGCAGATTACACAAGGTGTGTTGAAAGCCATGGTGAAACGGCTTCGAGGTCTTGTCGGTCGTGTTCAAACAGATGGTTCTGCGTGATCTATCGTTTTGTCGGTAGGAGTATTCTATGAATGAAACAGGTAATGTGGTTCTTGTTGATGACGAAGAAATGGTTCTGACCAGTATCGGGTCTTTTTTGATGTTAGAGACCGATTATAATGTACACAAGTTTCTTTCGGCGAAAGAAGCGTTGGCATTTATACAAGAAAATGATGTCGATCTTGTTATATCTGACTATTTGATGCCCGAAATGGACGGTATCCAATTTTTGGGTCAAGTGAAAAAACATCGTCCTGAAATTACGCGCATTATTTTAACGGGATATGCAGACAAAGAGAATGCGATTAAGGCGATTAATGACGTGGGCCTTTTTCAGTACATCGAAAAACCCTGGGATAATGAAAATTTGCGAATTATTATTCGCAATGGTTTGGAAAAGAAACTTTTGCTGAAACAACTGCAGGAGAAAATTGCCCAAATTAACAACGCCTACTCCGAGCTGCAGTCTATTCAACAGGAAGTGCTCAAAACATTTGTGTAAACAGGATAGACATATGCGAAGTTGGCTCATAACAGGTGTGTTGTGGTGCGGATGCCTTCGTTTTGGCCTCGGTTTCTCAAAGGCCACCATACTCCTACTTCTACTTTCCATTGTTCAGCAAGCGCAGGCAGATGTGTTGCGGCTTAAAGATTTAAAGCCCGACTCTATTGCCAATGCCAGTGTTCTTTTGTGTGGGCTGCCAACATTGACAGGATGGGTTTATCAATCGGGAGATGATCCATCATGGGCATCTCCCGATTTTGATGACCGTGCGTGGCCTGACTTACCCCCCCCCTCGGACGATTCTTGGCATATACCAAAAGATGTTGTTTGGGAAGGGGCGGGATGGTTCCGGCTTCGGATGCTTTTACATTCTGAACTGCTGGGCACCGAATTGGCCTTCTTGTTGTATCATTCGGGGGCGATTGAGGTATATGTTAATGGTACTTTGATACACAAAGATGGACAAATAGTGGATGCTCGAGTCGTAGAACTTGGGCAACTTATCTTGGCTGATTTGCCTCGCGTGGTTCCTTTGATTCCTTTGGCAAAGGCAGAAATGGTCATTGCTGTTCGGTATGCAGATTCTAATACAGAAGGCAAAGCGTATTTGGGTCTCCCAACTTGGTGGGGGGTGGGACTCACGACATTTCAGGATGCCTACTTACAACGCGACCACCGCATTCGGCAACGTTCTGTGCTGCAGATGCTGGCTTGGGTGCCTATGGCTTTTGCCATGTTGCATCTCCTGTTCTTTATTTTTTATCCACGTGCTCGGGGCAACTTGTATTACGCCATTCTTGCTGGGTGGACTGCCGTGTTGATTTTTGTGCCCATGTATTTTCCGTTTGGAACTCAGCATCTTGAGGTATTGCTTGGCTTGGTAAAAATGAGCCTTATCGGTGCCATCTTAGCCAGTTTGAAGTTTTATTACTATGAATTTTTCAACCGCATGCCCCGTTATTGGTCGACGATTGTTTGGCCGGGATATCTCTTGTGTTTGTTTAGTTGGAAAATACCCTTGCAGATTGTGTTTACGATTGCGTTTTTGGGTTTTCCGGAATTGATTCGAATCGTCATTAAGGCTATTCGTCAACATAAACCTGGAGCTTGGTTGATTGGTCTTGGTCTGTCGGCATTTGTGATGACAAGTGCCTATCAGCTTTTAATTGAAGTAAATGTCATTACCCGCACGGAATCATTTCTATATATCTACGGTATTTTGTGCTTGGTCGTGTCGATGTCGGTTTATTTGGCCTATACATTTGGTGCGGCAAGTCGGCAATTGGAAAGCCAGGTTTTGCAGGTGCAAAGCTTATCTGAGCAGAATATCAAGCAGTCACAACTTGCAAGAGAGCAAGAGCGTGAAACGCGGGAAAGGGAGATTGCCCGCAAAGTTTTGGAAGCAGAAAATCAGTTGCGAACATTGGAACTGGAAGAATCTCAGAAACGGCAGCAGATATCGGATGATTTGGCGCTGTCTAATAATGACTTGCGCCAAACAAGGGCGCAGTTGGTTCAGGCTGAAAAGATGGCTTCTTTGGGGAATTTGGTCGCAGGCATTGCCCATGAAATCAACACACCCGTTGGCGCGATCAACAGCATGCATGACACACTCGTTCGGGCGGTTGCAAAGTTGGAAATCGAGCTGGAACAAAGATTGCCACAAGAACATCCTGCACGACGGGTCATGGCGGTATCGTTTCAGGTGATTGGTGAGGCCAACCGGGTGATTGCCACGGGAACCGAGCGGGTTCGGGATATTGTGCGAAGTTTGCGCAACTTTGCACGTTTGGACGAAGCTGATTGGAAGCGGGTGGATCTGCACGAAGGTATTGAAAGTACGTTGGCTCTTGTGCAACACAATCTCAAGAACCGCATTGAGTTGGTTAAGGACTATGGGCAGATTCCTTTGGTTGAATGTTTTCCTGGGCGACTGAATCAGGTGTTTCTAAACCTCCTAGTGAATGCTGCACAGGCCATCGATGATCGGGGTAAGATCACCATTCGCACTTGGCAAGACGGTGAGCGGGTTTTTGTGGCGATAACAGATACGGGCAAAGGTATTCCACCGGAAAATGTGTCGCGCATATTTGACTCTGGTTTTACGACAAAAAAAGTGGGCCAGGGAACCGGGTTGGGACTTTCTATTTGTTCACAAATTGTTCAAGCCCATCAAGGTGAGATTCTCGTTGAGAGCAAGGTGGGTGAGGGGACGGTATTTACGGTTGTGTTGCCTATTGTTCAAGATCAAAAAGAAGAAATGCCTTGATGATAACCATGATTTATATATTGGGTTCGTTGCTTTTAACCCAGATAGGTGCTCAAGCCAATGTGCTTGACTTGAAAGCCGTTAATAAAACAAATCCCAGACTTCATGTGCAAGGCCACATTTTGAGTGACGGGTGGGTTTATCATTCTGGGGATCAGCTTGATTGGGCAGATCCTGCTTTGGATGATCGGTTGTGGGAAAAGATTCAAGGTCCTATGGGGCCTGAGATTTTTCCTCTTTTGGATTGGCAAGGGATTGGTTGGTTTCGATATTCCTTTTTGGCGAAAGAGGATATCCAAGACACACCGCTCGTTATGTTTTTGGCTCTATATGGCGCCTGTGAAGTTTATTTAGATGGGCAGTTAATCGGTTCTTTTGGCACTGTAGGCCATGGCACACAGGCGGAACGTCTTTATTTGATCGATAGTCTGACATCTTTTGTGCCGATGCCTTCGATGCAGGCTGGGGAACATATGGTAGCCATTCGGTTCTCAAATTTTGAAGCGGTAGCCAATATGTTTTATAGGATACCCATTGGTTTTCATTTTCTAATAGGAAACCGAGATGAGGGTGTGGCTTTACGTGGGTGGGTTATTCGGTTGATCACTCTGCATCAGATGCTGCTCGTTATTCCATTGAGCATGTCTTTGTTGCATTTCTTATTGTTCCTTTTTAACCGGCATAATCGAGAGGACTTGTATTATGCCCTCTTGACATTGAGTATTGCCGGCATGATTTTTGCGCCCATGCATTTAACATTTGTTCACGATGCAGAAACCTTCGTGATGGTATTGGCATTGTTTAAACTGTCGCTTGCGCTCTCGGGCATATTTGGCCTTTGGTTCATTCAGAATTTTTTTCAGGATGGCATTACGCCTTATTTTAAATTTGTTGTTGCTTTGGGCGGGCTCTTATGCCTTTTGGCGGTTCTACTGGAGACCAATGTCTATTTTATGTTTTTGTTGTTGACCTATCCGCCGGCCGTACGAATTATTTTCCGCGCTTTTTGTCTTAAAAGGCGTGGCGCTGGGCTTGTTGGATTTGGACTTCTCATATTTATTGGCTGTTGTATTTTTCAGATATTCTTGGAGATAGGACTCATTGATCTTACTGTTTTATTGTTTCCATATATTTATGGTTCGATTGTTTTGGTACTTTCAATGTCTTTTCATTTGGCTCGAATTTTTGCGCAAACACACGAGAATCTGGAAAAGCAACTTCAACAAGTAAAAGAACTTTCTGCTTTGGCTTTGGCGCAAGAGCGCGAGAGCAAACGCTTGGAAATATTGGCGCAAGCAGAAGACGAAAAACGCAGACTTTTAGAAGCCGACAATGCACAAAAAACCGGTGCGCTGGAAGAGGCACAAAAGCGCCAAAGTGTCTTGGGTGAGTTGCAAGAGACAAGCAGGGCATTGCAGGACACACAGGAAAAATTGGTGCAGTCGGAAAAGATGGCTTCCTTGGGCAATTTGGTGGCAGGGATCGCGCACGAGATCAACACTCCGGTGGGGGCCATTAACAGTATGCACGATACGCTGATGCGGGCTATGGGACGTTTGCGTTCTACCCTTGAATCTGAATTTGGCGACACGTTGCAAACCGACCGGGCTATGCGGGCACCTTTGCAGGTGATTGGTGATGCCAACCGGGTGATTGCGACAGGTGCAGAACGTGTTACTGAAATTGTTAGGAGCCTGCGAAGTTTTGCACGTTTGGACGATGCGGAGCGCAAAGAGGCTGATTTACACGAGGGCATTGAAAACACCCTCACCTTGGTGTATCATGATCTCAAAAACCGTATTGAAGTGGTTAAGGAATATGGGCAGTTGCCTTTGGTCCAGTGTTTTCCGAGCCGGTTAAATCAAATCTTTCTCAACTTGCTGGTGAATGCGGGACAAGCTATTGAGGGCAAGGGTAAAATTACCATTGCCACTCGGACGGTTGGTGAGACTGTTGAAATTGATATTTCAGATACGGGACGCGGGATTTCACCCGAGAGTCTATCTCATATTTTTGACCCAGGTTTTACAACCAAGGGTGTTGGGGTTGGCACGGGATTGGGATTGTCGATCTGTTATCAAATTGCAGAAGACCATCAAGGCGAAATTCGGGTTGTAAGCAGGGAGGGGGAAGGCACCACATTTACTGTGGTGCTTCCCATTGCGATGCAAGATAATAAAGCTCATTGAGGGTTATTGGTATGACGGATGCGGTTTTGATCACGGGCGGGGCAGGTTATATTGGCAGTCACACGGCACGTCGATTGTTGGAGGACAACCGACGTGTTGTTGTGTTGGATGATCTGTCTACAGGGCATCGTGAAGTTTTGACGTTGTTTGAACGTGTGTATGGGCCCGATCAGTTTTGTTTTGAAAATGTGAACTTGTTAGACACAGAAGCGCTTGCGGCCGTTTTCGATCGGCATGAATTCTTAGGTATTGTTGATTTTGCAGCCAAAAGCCTGGTGGGTGAGTCTCAGGAAAAACCGAGATTTTACTTTGAAAATAATGTCATCGCTTTTCGCAACTTGGTGGTGGCTTCGGGTGATCTACCGATTGTGAAATCTTCAACAGCCGCGACATATGGTGAACCCCGTGCAGAACATATTCCGCTTGATGAAGGGTATCAGGATTATATATTGGGTGCTGGTGAATTTGATCAGAGTCAACTGATGCCTGCAGCCGTGAATTTTGACACCGTATTGGAATGGTATAAAAAAGAGGTTGCTGAACAAAACCCCTCACTCGCTTTGCTGGGGGGGGACATCGCGCATTTAAAAATTCCAACCAATGTATATGGCATTACCAAAGTCATGGATGAGCGGTTGCTTGTTCGTTCTCAGCGTCGGTTTGCGGCCTTGCGATATTTTAATGCAGCGGGTGCAGATCGTTCTCGTTTGATTGGCGAAGATCACGATCCTGAAACACATTTGATTCCCATTGTTTTACAGGTTGCCTTGGGGCAACGGCCTCATATTACCGTCTTTGGTGAAGATTATGAAACACCAGATGGTACGGCTGTTCGCGACTATGTTTCTGTGCCCGAATTGGCAGAGGCTCATGTTTTGTGTTTGGATAAGTTGATTGCTGGCGCACCGTCGATGACCTATAACTTGGGATCGAGCAAAGGGTATAGTGTTCGAGGAATTATCGAAGCGGCTCGTGAAGTGACGGGGCACGCAATCCCTGAAGTTGTTGGTGATCGACGAAGTGGCGACCCTGCAACACTTATTGCCGATGCAGAGAAGATTCATCAAGAACTGGGCTGGTGTCCTCGGGAATCCCTTTTGGAAACATTGGAATCGGCTTGGCATTGGCATCGTTTGCATCCGCAGGGTTACCAAGTGGTGCAAGAGGAGCGGTTTAATCCTTTTTGGAATCGGTGGGTGAACATTGCGGCGCATCGGGGCAATAGGCCGTGGAGCGGTGAAACACAGACGATGGAAACGGGTGAGGAGGTGGCATATGATCCGGAATGTTATCTGTGCCCGGGAAATACACGTGTCACGGGTGATGTGAATCCTCAGTATGAGGATGTTTGGACATTTGCAAATGATTTTTCGTCACTTGTTTTGGATGCCTATGATGCTTCGGCACAGAAGGGTCCCTACATTTCTCGCACCTCGCGCGGTGTGTGTGAGGTCGTGGTCTATGGTCCTAATCATTCTCAGCGACTGTCAACCTTGTCTGTAGATGAGATTGCCAACGTGGTGGATGCTTGGGCAGAGATTTACGCACGCTTAGGGAAAATACCTGAGATTGTGTATCCATTGATTTTTGAAAACCGTGGCACCGTGATGGGCAATTCGCAACCACACCCCCATGGCCAAGTGTATGCCTATGGGGAAATTCCAGATCTGATTGTGAAACCTCAGTTGGCGATGTTTGCGCAGCATCAAAAAGATCACGGTGGATGTTTTGTTTGTGATGCCAATGCTGTTGAAGTGGACGATGGTCGGCGCATTCTATTTGACCATGACGATGTTGTTGTATATGTGCCTTATGCGGCACAATTTCCTTATGACGTGATGATTGTGCCCAAACGACATGTACCGAGTTTGCTTGCTTTGCGTGTTGATGAGCGACGTGGTGTGGCAGAAGTATTACAACATGTCTTGGTGGGGTTAGATGGTTTGTTTGGGGCATCGTATCATTATACACTGGCTCTTTTACAGGCACCAACAGATGGTGTGGATTACAGATACCATATGCAAATTCATATCACATCACTTTTGCGTGGACCGGGATTGCGAAAGCATGTTGTTGGGGCAGATATTTTTGGCAATCTGATCAATCCGTCTGACCCAGACGTGACTGCAGAAGAATTGCGCCATGCGATGAGGAACGGATAATCTGTCGTAGAGAGTCGTTGGGATTTATGGGCACTGCCTCGGGTAATGATAATGGATAAAAATACCAGTGTATGATTGATCCGTGATATTTTGACAAGGAGGGTAGGGTGCATCCGATTGTAGTGCAGGCACAGGGGGTATTTGAAACGGCTTTTGGTGGCCAGGCAGACTTGTTGGTGCAGGCACCTGGGCGCGTTAATTTGATTGGTGAGCATACCGACTATAACGATGGGTTTGTATTTCCCGTTGCGATAGATCGCTGGGTTGTGCTTGCTGTGCGCGCGCGAGAAGATCAGCTGGTGCGTGTTTTTTCGGACATGCACAGTGAAATGGCTGAATACTCGATTGCTGGGGAACTGACTGCCAACAAGCATTGGTCTGACTATGGCAAGGGTGTGATTCGGGAGTTTCAAAAATTGGGTCATTCGCTCAGGGGGTTTGATGCGGTGGTTGTGGGTGATGTGCCCATGGGGGCGGGGTTGAGCAGTTCGGCGGCCGTGGAAATGGCGGTTGGTAAAGTTGCAATGGAGTTGAATGGGATTGACTTGTCGGGCCCAGAATTGGCTCTGTTGGGACAACGTGCGGAGAACCAATTTGTGGGTGTTAATTGCGGGATCATGGATCAATTTATCTCAGCCAATGGCAAAGCAGGGCACGCGTTGTTTTTAGACTGTCGCGATTTGACATACGACCTGGTGCCTTTGGCGCGTGATGATGTGCGCATTGTGATTTGCAATTCGGGTGTGACACGGGGGTTAACGGATTCGGCGTATAATGAACGTCGGACGGCTTGCGAAAGTGGTGCGCGACACTTGGCATTGGCAACAGGTGAGGACATCAAAGCTTTGCGTGATGTATCGATGGATATGTTGGAGGCTTATCGAGGGGCATTGTCTGAGGAGATTTTAAGGCGATGCCGGCATGTGATTGCTGAGAATAATCGAACGCAAAAAGCCGTGGCTATGTTACAAGCGGGTGATGTGGCTGGATTTGGTCAATTGATGGTTGAATCTCATGTCAGTTTGCGCGATGATTATGAAGTCAGTGGAGATGAATTGGACATGTTGGTTGAGATTGCGCAAAGTGTGCCGGGTGTTTTGGGGGCACGCATGACGGGTGCTGGGTTTGGCGGGTGTACTGTCAACTTGGTTGAATCGGACAGCGTGGATGCATTCATTGCCACGGTGAATGAAAAGTATCCGAAGGCAAGCAAATTCACGCCTGAGATTTATGTGTGCTCGGCGGTGAATGGTGCGGAACGTGTGGAATGATGGTTTCGAGAATTGAATGGGTCAGCTTAATAGAAAGTCGATTGATTGCTGACAAATCCCCCTCGGTCCCCCTTTGAAAAGGGGGAGGATGGTTTATTGTTTGATGGGGTGATCTCGGATGTGTTCTTGATCAATTGTTTGAACTGCGTAAGTATCGGATGGGGATGAAGGTTAGGAGTAAGCATGCGGCGACAAGTAGAAAGCAATCTGAGAAGGCTGCGATGGTGGCGTTTTGTTCGAGGGTGTCTTGGATGAGAAGGAGGGGGGCATTGGGTGTTGTTGTGCCGATGTCTTGAAATCTTGTGGCGACTTCTGCTTGTAGGGATCGTGTTATTGTGTTTGGCAATTCCCATGCATCGAATGCTTGCGTGCTGTGTTGGAGGAATCGGTCTGCAAAAAGGACACTGATCGCTGCTGTGCCAAGGGATCGGCCCAATTGTCTTTTGAGGGCATAGAGACCCGAACCGAGTCGGATGGATTCGTGTGGTAGGCTGCTGAACATGGTGTTTGAGATGGGGGTAAAGATAAATGCGGTGGCAATGCTCATGACGGTGAGCATGAGGGCAAGGGAAAGGGGAGAGGTCTCGGGGGTGATCGTTGCCATGGCAGCCGTGGCAAGCAGGAGGGCCAAAAGGCCGGCACTGATAATAAGACGAGAATCTGAACGATCGGAAAGCCAACCTGCCAAGGGGGTGAACAGGGTGCCAAAAAGGCCGCTGGGCACGCGGATGAGTGCGGTTTGGAATATGGAGTATCCGAGCAAACCTTGCAGGTAGATGGGCAACAAAAAGGAAATGCCAACCGATATGGCTGGCACGAGAAAACCGATGACACTCCCTGCTGCGTAAGCGGTATGGCGGTAGAGCCGAAGATCGACAAACGGTTCTGCCGTTTTTTTTTCAATATAAAAGAACGCAGCGGTACTGACGATAAATGCCATGCCCAAGAGGATGCGCTCTGGCGTAAAAAATCCACCCCGAGATTCTCTGGTAATCAATATGAGCAGGCTAATAAGTGCAATGCCCATGGTGGCGCAACCGGGCAAATCGAACCGACCGACTTTGGGAATGGCGCGCTCTTTGAGGATGGCGATTGAAAATAACAAACCGATGCTGGCTTCTACAGCTAAAAAATAAAAGCCCCAGCGCCAACCAAATAAATCGGCCAGATGAGAGGCCAACACACTGCCACCGAGGCTGTTGATGGACATCAATAGTGTGGAAACGCCCAAGACAAAACCTCGGCGTTTGGCTGGGAATGCATCGAAAATAAAGGGGGTACCCAACGGAAAAAAGAGGCCTGCGCCTGCGCCTTGTAACACACGAAAAAAAAGCAAGCTGGGCAAGTTCCAGGCTAGAGTACACAACAAGGTGCTGATGCCAAAAATGCCCAAGCTGGTTAAGTATAATCGACGTTGCCCAACGGCCGAGCCTAACCACCCAACGGCGGGCAAGAGGATGACCATTGTGATGAGAAAGGATGTTTGGACCCATTGGATACTGCGCACATCGGCACCGATTTCTGGCATGATTTGCGGCAAGAGCAGATTGACAAGACCGATGCTGCTGGCCAATGCGGCACTGTGGCCAAAATCGATGGCAATGACCAATAACCAGGGATTGTTGTAATGTAATTGAGGTGTTTCAGGAGAGGGTGTGGTATTCATGGTGTTGGCGTTGTTTGAATGGCCGCAACAGCCGACATACCAGGTTTGAGCAGATTTCTGGCATCATCCACGGTGATATAGACGGGAATACGTTGGACAGTTTTGACGAAATTTCCTGCGCGGCTTTGTCTGGGGATGAGCGCGAACTGAGATTTGGTTACGGCTCCGACGTGGTGGACAGCGCCCTTAAATGTTTGATCGGGAAAAGCATCGACCCGGATATCAACAGGTTGATTGCTTGAGACATGACGTATCTGTGTTTCTTCGATATTGGCAATAAGCCACAGCGATTGCAGGTCGTGAACCAAGCACACCGTTTGGCCTTCTTCAATGCGTTCGCCAATACGGGCTTGGAGACGCGCGACAACGCCGTGAATGGGGCTGCGAATTTCGGTGAGTGATAACCGAAGTTGTGCGGCATCTCTTTCGGCCTCAACGCGTTTTAATTCTGCTCGGGCCGTTTCAACGCGTTGTTTGTGCAATGCCACTGTTTCTTGCAACTCAACAGTGAGGGCGTGTGATGCGGTCGCTTTTTTGACCTCTTCTTGGGTGACCTGAAGTTCTGCATATGCGCGGTCTCTTCGCACACGTGTGCCTTCAAGGTCTGAGTCTGAAACCAAGGCCGATCGCGACAATTGTTGTGCGCGCTTTAAGTTTCGCTCTGACTCATTGAGGGCTGCGCGTGCGCCTTGAAGCCGTGCTTGCCAGGCATCCAATTCGGCATGATCGCGTTTTGAAAGCGGCCCTGTTTTGCGCCGTTCCATCAGCAGTGCGAGTTTGTGTTCTTCAAGGAGGCTTTTGGCATATTCAACACGTGCTTCGGTTTCTGCAAGTGCCGCTTGATACAGGCCTTGGGAAAGTTTGGAGATAACTTGATTGGGGTTCACTGTATCCCCTTCGGCGACGTGGAGTTGCGCGATTCGGCCGGATACAGAGTGGGAAATCGAAAGCAGGGGGGCATCGATGAAGGCGTCATCGGTGATGACGTGTGTGAATTGGTACTCAATGGTGGGATAGGATAGGTATGTGGCAATAACCATGAGGATAGGTAAAAGGAACCAAAGATAAAAACGGGCAGATCTTTGGTTGGTGGGTGTTGGCGTTGTGGGGGCAGCCATGGCGGTTTTCGTGGTAAAAAGTTCTATATAAAGTCGTCTGAGACAAGGTGTGTCTCAGACGACTTTTAGGTTTATGTGTTTTGACACCACTGGTAGGCATTTTGAAACATTTGCAGCCAAGGTGATGCTTTAAGGTCTCGTTGCCAATCGGATGGCATCCAGCCCCATTGCCATTTAAGGAAGGCGCGTTCGGGGTGGGGCATCATGGCCAAGTGCCGACCATCGGGTGAGCACAAACCGGCAATGCCATTGGGGGAGCCATTGGGGTTAAAGGGATATGCTTCAGTGGGGGTATTGTTGTCATCAACATAACTTACAGGTATAAGGTTTTCTCTTTGCACGCGGTCGAGAATGTCGGCATTGGGGAAAAAGGCGCGGCCTTCACCGTGTGCCACCCAAACACCGAGAGAAGACCCGGCCATGTTTTTTAACATGATGGATGGGCTCTCTTGAATTTGGAGGGTTGAAAAACGCGATTCAAAACGACCTGAGGCATTGTGGATGAAACGGGGTTGAATGGCATCTTCAAGGCCCGAGAAAGGTACCCAGCCCAATAATGCCATGAGTTGGCAGCCATTGCAAACACCTAATGAGAATGTGTCGGGGCGATTATAAAATCTGTCAAATTGCGCCCATAGATTGTCATTGAAACGAATGACGCCAGCCCAGCCTTTGGCCGAATCGAGCACGTCGGCATAACTGAATCCACCTACAAAAACGATACCGCGAAAGGCGTCCAGTGTGGCCGAGCCGTTGAGAAGGTCGGACATGGTGATGTCCCAAGGTTCAAAACCTGCGGCAAAAAAGGCCGAGGTCATTTCACGGTCGCCATTGCTGCCTTCTTCACGGATGATGGCAACTTTGGGTTTTGTACTGGCTTCGAGAATCGTGGTGGGTGTCGGTGTGGGTGTGAATGACAGCGTGTAAGGAGGTGCTGTGCGTGTTGCCAGTCCGCTTTCTTCTTGTAGGACATGTTCGAGATTGGTTTGGCGACGTTCGAGTTGAAAGCTGGTGGCTTCCCACGTGTCGCGCAAGTCTGTCATGGATGTATTGAGGACTGTTGAGCCGTTGACCGAAACTTGGACGGTTGGGGCAGCCGTCGATTGCCCTATGAGGGCGATAGGTACTTCGCTCTTTTGGAATGTTTCCAACACCTGGGTTTCATGTTCGGGCGCCACTTCGATAATGAGGCCTAATTCTTCGGAGAATAAGGCCGAAATGGGATCCGTTGTGGATGGGAGTTCGACACTGATGCCACAATTGCCAGCAAAGGCCATTTCGAGTAGTGTGGTGATTAACCCGCCATCGCTGCGGTCGTGTCCTGCAGAAATCCAACCCTTTGTGATACAGGTCTGCAAAGCTTCAATGGCGCGTTTGAGTTGGGCGGGGTCATCGACATCGGGTGATGTGTCGCCGAGTTGTTGGTAGACATGGGCGAGTGACGAGCCGCCGAGGCGATGGTTGTCATTGCCTAAGTCGATGTAGAGTAATTTTCCTGAATTGGGATGTTTGAGATCGGGGGTCACTGTCTTGTTGATATCTGGACATGTGACATAACCCGATACGACCAATGTGCCAGGCGTTTTTACTATTTCGTCTTCACCCCCATTTTCGCCCGGTGCAATGGCGGCCATTGAAAGGCTGTCTTTGCCACCGTCTATGGCCATTCCCAAGTCGATGAGAATGTCTACAAGGGCTTGTGCTGCGTCGTAAAGGGCTGCTCCTTCGCCGGGAAGCTTGGCTGCCCACATCCAGTTGCCCGAGCATTTGATGTCTTCTACGGCACTGATCTGGGCCCAGGCGATGTTGGTGAGCATTTCACCAACACAGAGTCGGGCCATTGCAGCAGGATCAATGAGGCCTTTGATGGGCTGTTCGCCAATGGCTGTTGCTGCGCCGGTGGTTGAAAAGTGGCTTTGTGCAATCACGGCCACATCAGCAGCGGGGAGTTGGAGGGGACCCACGCATTGTTGTTGGGCAATGAGGCCAGTGACGCTGCGATCTACTTTGTTGGTGAGGAAGCGTTTGGACCCAACTGAGACCAGGCGTAAAACGCGGTCGAGTGCGTCGGTGACTGTCAGCCCTTGGGGCAATGAAAGGGCTTGCGTTTTTATGGGGAAGCGGTCAAATGTAAATGTTTTTTGTGGCATATCGCCCAAGACTTTGTCGAGATCTAAGTCGACGGGAGTGGTGTCTGTTTCGCTGTCGTAGACGACCACTTTGCCATCGCCGGTGACTTCGCCCAAAAAGGCATAGAGCATTTTTTCGCGTTTGCAGAGTGCATCAAATAGATCGGCGTGTTCGGGGCGAATGAGTAAGGCACTGTTCTCTTGAAATTCTGCACCCCAAATTTCGAGGACCGATAAGGTGTTGTCACCGACAATGACAGAGCGAATGTCGATGCGGGCACCTTCGGGTTCGACGATTTCTTTGAGTACGTTGCAGTTGCCACCAGCGCCTTGGTCGTGAATGCTGACAATAGGATTTGCATCCCCCAATTCGACACAGGCACGAATGACGCGGTTGAGTTTTTGTTCCATTTCGGCATCGCCACGTTGCACGGCATTAAAGTCGAGTTCGGCTTCGTTTTCACCCTGCACCATACTCGAGGCTGCACCACCGCCCATGCCAATGCGGTAGGCGGGTCCTCCAATTTTGGTGACGAGCATTTTGGGTTCGGGTTTTCCCTTTTCTGTATGCAGTGCATCCATTTGTCCGATGCCAGCACTGAACATAATCGGTTTGATGTATTCTCTTCGTTCGCCGTTGGGCAAACGCATCCCAAATGAGCGTGTGTATCCTTGTATCATAGGTTCGCCAAATTTGTTGCCATAGTCTGAGGCGCCGTTGCTGGCATCGATTTCAATTTGTAAGGGCGTGGCGAGATTTTCTGGGTATTTGAATTTGGGGTCTTCCCAGGGCAGGTCGTAGCCGGGGATGTAGAGATTGCCTACGCAATAGGCTGAGGTGCCAGCGACAACGAGGGCGCCCCGGCCGGTGGCTTGTACGTCGCGAATGCGGCCGCCGGTGCCGGTTTCTGCACCCGGGAAGGGGGCGACACCGGAAGGGAAGTTGTGGGTTTCTGCGGTGAAGATGATGTCGTAATCTTTTTTGCCAAATGCAAAGGGACCTGGTTTGCCTGGCAGCGCGGGTAAGATGGTTTGGATGGGATACCCACGCAAAGCACTGGAATTGTCATTGAAGGCGATGGTGCTGTTGTTGGGGTTGGCTTTGAGTGGTTTTTGAATCATGGCGATGAGGTGGTCGGGCATTTCTTGGCCATCGATGATGAGGCGGCCTCTGAAGAACCAATGGCGACAGTGTTCGCTGTTGGATTGGGCGATGTCAAAACATTCGACGTTTGTGGGATTGCGTTTGATTTGGTCGAGGAAGAGGTCTGTGTAATAGTTCAGGTCCCAGTCGTCAAAGGCCAAGCCCATTTCGCGGTTGATGCGTTCGAGCGCGGCACGGCCTTCTTCAATGAGTGGAATTTCAATTGTGGGTTCGGGTGTGACACCTGTTTCAAATGAGGCGAGAGGGTTGGGATACGGGCACTCGGTCATTCGGTCGTGGACGCTTGCCAAAAAGGCTTCTTGTTGGGCGACACTTAAATCGTCTTTGATGAGGTAACGACGGGAGCGTTCTAAACGGCTGATTTGGGTGAGGCCACAGGCGTGACAAATAGCAGTGGCGTTGGTAGACCAGGCAGTGCTGAAGTTCATGCGTGGACCTACTTCGAGCACGGTGCCTGAGTTTGTTAGAAAGCTTTGGTCGGCAAAAGCATGGGCTTCGAAAGTTTCTCTTAAGAGCCAGGCGAGCAGGTCTTGTTGGTCTGCTGAGAGGGGTCTGTCGGCTTGGACATTGTAGCAGTATTCGGTTTCGATGTCTTGAACTTTTGGGGAGATGGTCTGTTGGGTTTTTTGCAATAAGGTTTGTCTTTGTGCGGGGGAAAGTGCGGGCGTGCGGAAGAAGTGCAGCAGACTCATGAGGTCTCCTTAAAAGCGCTTTGTAGAGTGGCATGGGGGGTGCTATTTTGGTGAATAGACGTAATTGTTGTCGGCGTTTTTGAGTAGGGGGAGGTTTTGGTCACGCTCTGAGAGATTCGGGTTTTCAATGGGCCAAGAAATGTTTAGGTCGGGATCGTTCCATGCAATCCCTCGGTATGTGTCTGGGGCATATTCGGATGAGCTGCATTTGTAGGTGAAGTCGACGGTGTCGCTTAGGACGCAGAAGCCGTGGGCAAACCCTTCGGGTACCCACAGGAGCTCTGGGCGTTCGTCGGAGAGTTCAACACCCACCGATTGGCCAAAGTGGGGGGAGCCTTGACGCATGTCTACGGCGACGTCGAAGATTTTGCCTTTGATGACGGAGACGAGTTTGCCTTGGGCGTCGGGGTCTTTTTGGTAGTGTAAACCGCGAAGGACCCCGTAGGTTGAGCGGGAGTAGTTGTCTTGGACAAATGTGCGGGAAATGCCGTGTGCGGCGAAGTCGGATTGTTTGTAGGTTTCCATGAAGAAACCGCGATCGTCGGGGAATTTTTTGGCGGTAATGAGGATGACGTCTGGGATGTCTAAGGGTTTAAATTCGAAGGGCATGGGGTGCTCTTTATCTGTTGGGTTCGGGGTTTGTTGGGATATAAGTTTTTCAAGATATAGACAATTGGGGTTGGTTTCAAAGTTAAAAATAAAGGACTTTTTTTGTTTTTTAAGTCTGCCTTCGGCGACTTACTTTTTGTCAACAGCAACAAAAAGTAAGCAAAAAATGCCGCCACTGCGTGGGGCTTTAATGGTCTTCAGTGTTTTTACGTGCGTAAACCACCCTCACCAGCCCGCGCAGTTCCCACCCCACCACCTCGTGTTCCACACGCCCCCAACCCACCCATTGCCACCACACCAACTGCACAACGGCCCCCACCACCGGGAGGTCGTAATTTAGGTTTTTCTTTCTCTCCGTGTGTTTCCGTGATCTAAAGATGATCCACAAGTTCAGACGCGAGCCCAATGTAGGTCGCTGGGGTGAGGGTTAAGAGGTATTGTTTGTCTTGGTCGGGGATGTCTAATTTTTCGATGAAGGTGCGGATGTCTTCTTGGGTGACTTGTACGCCGCGGGTTAGGGTTTTCATTTGTTCGTAGGGGTTGGCGATGCCGGCTTTGCGCATGACGGTTTGGATGGCTTCGCCAAGGACGGCCCATTCGGGTTCGAGGTCGCGTTGCGTGATTGTTGTGTTGATGTCGGTTTTGGCCAGGCCTTTGAGGGCAGATTGTAGGGCGATGCTGCTGTGGGCTATGGCGGGGCCCATGTTGCGAATGGCGGAGGAGTCGGACAGGTCACGTTGGAGG